>JANXLS010000078.1 GCA_025355035.1 Planctomycetota bacterium
TCGCTTCAGCGGTCATCCGGTCAATGGCTTCGGGAACGGCGCGGCTGACGAGCACGAACCACGGCGTTGCGATGAGAATGGCCATCATCAGCGCCATCGCAAGATAGACGACGTTCGTCCAAGCGATGTTTCGGCGGCGAAGGAAGAGTTCGAAGATGCACGGAATGCAAATCAAGAGAATGGGAATGTGGCCTTTGGTGAGTATGCCGAATCCCAAGCCGAACCCAGCCAATAACGCCGCCCCGAGGCCGGGTTTTTCGCCGAGAAGCAGCGCAACCCCGCACACCGTTGCGGCACTCGAGAGCATCAGGGCCGTGTCACCGTTACCGTTCTGCGCGTAAGCCGAAAAGAAATGAAGGGTGGCCAATACGAGGCCACTGGTGATACCCGAGGTTCGACCCCAAAAAACGCTGCCAAAAAAAATCACCAGAAAGAGTGCCAGCGCTGCATTCACAGCCGGGGGAAGAAGTGTTGCGCGGGATAATCCGAGCGCGTCGTCGGGCGCTCCGCGAAAGAACAGCTTTTTCGATAGGGCGGCCTGCCAATAGGGCATCGGCGGCAGGTCCAATACCGTTTCATGACCGAGCGTCGGGACGATGATGTTTTTGGAAACACACATTTCGCGCGCGACAATGGCCACGCGGGTTTCAGGGGATTCGATCAAAGGGCGGCCAAGCATGGCGGGCAGGTAGTAAATAGCGAACGCTGTGACTGAAATTCCGAACGCCATGAGTGTGGTCGTTAAAATCCAGCGCCAGCCGCGCGAGCCATCGCTGATTGCGGGCACGGCATGAGTTGTATCGGCCACGGGAAACCCCTGTACGAAAATTGATGAATGGATTTCTTTGAATGTCGATTCTAATATAGTGGCGCTCGCTTTGTCGAGCGGAGTATTTTAGAAGTGAAGATCGATCCCAAACTTCCTGGTAGCGAACATGCGCATCCCGATACAGTCCATTTGGTTGCTCGCCTTTCTGTTGGTCTGTGCTGCTCCCGCCCAGGCGTGCAGTGTGCCGGTTTTTCGCTACGCATTGGAGCGCTGGGACACCACTCCGTACCGAGCGGTCGTTTTTCACCGCGGAAAATTCTCGGAGTCCGATCAGCGTTGCGTCGTCGCGTTGAAGGATGCTGGGGAAGCGACGAATGCAACCGCGAACATCCATCTGGAACTTGTCGATTTGGACGCTGCACCGAATCCAAAGGTCGATCGCAGCACGGCCCGCGCGATGGAAAGATTATGGGCGGCACAAAAAGACGCCACACTTCCGTGGATGGTGCTGCTGTATCCCGATGGTAACGAAGAGCTCTCGCCGATCTGGAGTGGGCCGTTGAACGCCCAGCAGATCGCGAAGACGATTGCGTCGCCGATGCGCGCCCAAGTTGCTCGCCGTTTGGCGGTCGGCGATTCGGCGGTGTGGGTGTTGCTCGCCGCGGGTGACAAAGCGCAGGACGATGCCGCACAAAAAGTATTGGATGAGGAATTGTCGGAACTTGAAAAAACGATCGCGCTCCCGAAAGAAGAGGATTCACAGGGTGGGCCGACCGTGAAATTGCGCTCGGAGTTGCCATTGAAAATCGCTTTCTCCACAGTCGTATTGTACCGAAGCGATCCGGCTGAAGCCATGTTCGTCGCGATGCTGACGGGCATGGACAAACGTTTTCGCGACGTATCAAAGCCCATTGCGTTTCCGATCTTCGGTCGTGGCCGAGCGCTCACCGGACTGACCGGCAAAGACCTCACGGCGACCACAATTGAAGAAGCCGCATCGTTCCTGACCGGCGCATGTTCGTGCCAAGTGAAGGAACTCAATCCCGGCGTTGACATGCTCTTCGATACCGATTGGGAAGGCATTCTCGACGGCAGCAAAGTCGCCGAAAAAGTTCCCGCCATTCGAGCAAGGCCGCCAATACAAAAGCACTCGGAGACTCCGAAGAAAATGCCCGAGTTGGTGCCGTTACCTCCGAAAAATGCCGTCATCGAAACCGT
>JANXLS010000085.1 GCA_025355035.1 Planctomycetota bacterium
CGTGCGGCATGCACTGGCACATGCATCACGATGGCGCACGGCAGTTCCGCGAATATGAAAAGCAAGGCAAACGTATGCCGGTCGCAGTGGCGATTGGCGGCGATCCTGCGGTGGTGTTCAGCGCGACGGCACCGATGCCGCCGGGAATCGACGAGATGTTTCTGGCAGGATTCATTCGCAAGAAGCCGGTCGAAATGGTGCCGTGCGTTTCGCAACCCGAATTGAGTGTCCCGGCGCAGGCCGAAATCATTCTCGAAGGTTATCTCGAACCGGGCGAACGTCGGCGCGAAGGACCGTTCGGCGATCACACGGGATTTTACTCGCTGGCGGATGATTATCCGGTGTTCCACATCACGGCGGTGACGCATCGCAAGAATCCGATTTATCAAACGATTGTCGTCGGATTGCCGCCGATGGAAGACACGTATCTTGGCAAAGCGACGGAGCGAATCTTCCTGCCGTTCCTGAAACTGACGCTGCCGGAGATCGTCGATTATTGCTTGCCCGAATTCGGCGTTTTCCACAATTGCGCGTTCTTCTCGATCAAGAAACAGTACCCTCAACACGCGCGGAAATTGATGCATGCAATCTGGGGGCTGGGGCAGATCATGTTCACCAAGATGATCATCGTCGTGGACGAGCATGTGAACGTTCAGAACCAGGACGAAGTGTTGTTCCATGTCGGAGCGAATTGCGACTTCAGCCGCGACGTTGAAATCGTGAAGGGGCCGACGGATATTTTGGACCACGCCAGCCAGTACTATGGATGGACGGGGAAGCTGGGAATCGACGCGACGAAAAAGCTCCCGGAAGAGGGTTTCACTCGGGAATGGCCGGGGTATAATTTGATGGACGCAGCGGTTAAGAAACGCGTCGCGGAGCAGATGGCGAAGTATAAGATTTGAGCGGAATTTTGAGGTGCATTCTTGCTGATTGACGACGAGACAATGGCAATTCCGCTCAATTGTATTAAGCGGCTCAACACGACTCAATATTTCGAAATGATTAAAACCGGGATTATTCCAGAATGCTCGCCCATTGAATTGATAGACGGTTTAATGGTCATTAAAGACCGCAGCGCCCAGGGAGAAGATCCGAGGTCGATCGGGCGGTTGCATAATCTTTTGGTTCAGCTTTTCGGACGTTTAAATGCGGAGCTTGCGCAATTCGGGTGTTCGATACAGTTGCAGGGACCCATCGAATTGAGTGAAGAACTGGCTCCTGAACCGGATGCAGTGATTG
>JANXLS010000095.1 GCA_025355035.1 Planctomycetota bacterium
CGAAGAAGACGTAGAAGAGGAAGACGTCGAGTGAGACGAAGACGCCGACCATGCCGCACTGCAACGCCAGGATCAGCGCGAAATACCCTTTGACCTGCTTTTCAACGCCCCAGCTCGCCACGACAGCGATGAATCCCACCAGTCCACTCAACACCAACATCGGCGCCGAGAGGCCATCCATGCCCAGCTTGTAGTACGCGTTCAATCCGCCGATCCACGTGTGGCTTTCGTAATAGTGGATCGTACCCGTGTCCTTGAACGTGAAGAACAGATAGATACCGATTACGAGCGGCAGAGACGCTGCCGCTGCCGCGACGGTCTTGATGATGTCGCCTCGCTTCGACGGAATACACAGTACCGCCGCCATGCCCAGCACCGGCGCGAAGACGTACAGCGAAAGAAGTGGAAAACCGCTTTGTTCCATTTTAAATCCAAACCCCGGTTCAAAGTTTAAAACAGTTCAAAGTTCAAGATTCAAAGTTGAATGCGAATTCGGATTCTTAACTTCGAACTTTGAACTTTGAACTGTTTTTTAAGGCATTGCCAACATCAGCCACAACAACACGAAGGCCACGACACCAAACGTTACGCACACGTAGTATTGAATCTTGCCGTATTGAAGGATGCGGGCGAAGACGCCGAAGAAACTAGCGGCCCAACCGAAGAAATCAACGCATTTATCGACGAACCAGTTGTCCACGAAACGCGCGACACCGGCGATCGTCTTGATCACGGTGCTCCAACCGTCGATGCAGATGCCGTCCAAAACGTTGGCATCGAATTTCCAGAAGACCCAGTTCATTTTCTTCCATGCCGGGACAACCCCGTCCTGATAAACCCGATCGAAATACCACAGTTGGCTGAAGAGATCATAGAGACCTTTGATAGCCGCGTTCTTGCAGAGATTATCCGGAGAAATCGACCTCTTGATGTACATCGCGTACGCGACCGTGAACCCGGCTCCAAGCATGAGCAGTGACAATAACGTCGCGTATAAATGGGCGGTGTGATGTGCGTGACCATGTTCCGCTGCATGTTCGATTTCGGCGGCGGTTGCCATTTCTTCGGGCTTGTATTTGGCTTCGAGACTGGCGGGCGAAACCATCAATGCGGCGAGCCAGCCGGTGCTTTCTTTACTGGCTTCGGCTTTGCCGTCTTTCATTTCATACACAGTCACTTCGCGCGTCAAACCGGGGACGCCGATGATGTCGCCGCCGATGAAATGACCACCCCACCACAAGCCCAGGCACAACGTCGCGAGGATCGTCAACGGAATTGTCGCCAGGAGCGGCGATTCGTGCGCGTGGTCGTAAATTTCCCTGTCGCGCGGTTCGCCGTGGAACGTCATGAAGATCAAACGAAACATGTAGAAAGTCGTCAAGCCCGCGGTGACGATGCCTAACAAGAACGGAACCCAGTGGATGCCGCCCATTTCAATCGCGCGCGCCAGCGAACCGGCGAGAATGGCATCTTTGGAGAAGAAGCCGCTGAAGAATGGCATACCCGAAATCGCCAGCGTTCCGGCCAACATCGCGTAGTACGTGACGGGCATTTTTTTCTTAAGACCGCCCAAGCGGTTCATGTCCTGCAAGTGGTGGCAGGCGTGAATCACGGAACCGGCGCAGAGAAAGAGCATGCACTTAAAAATGGCGTGTGTGAAAAGATGCGCGATGCCTGCGGTATAGGCGTTGGCGCCCAAGCCGATCATCATGTAACCCAGCTGCGAGATGGTCGAGTACGCGAGCACCGCTTTGATGTCCCATTGCACAAGGGCCATCGTGGCCGCAAGAAACGCAGTCATGCCGCCGGTAATGGCGACGAAGAACAGCGAGCCAGGCGTCAGCAGCGGGGAGATACGCGCGGTCATGTACACGCCAGCAGCGACCATGGTTGCAGCGTGGATGATGGAGGAACCGGTCGTCGGGCCTTGCATCGCGTCCGGGAGCCATGTGTGCAGCGGGAATTGAGCGGACTTCCCCATCGCGCCCATGAACGTGAAGATTCC
>JANXLS010000100.1 GCA_025355035.1 Planctomycetota bacterium
CGGTGCCGATGCTGTCGCTGCGCTCGATCAAATCCTATTGCGTGGCGGGGGTCGCCGAGTGGCCCGACGGTGTGTCGCGAACGTACTTTCCGACGGACGGCTCGATTCACTTCCCGCGACGGTGACAATCGACATTCTGCCCAGCGATGGAACGAGCGATGAGAATGACGGAGCGGGCGATGGATTGCCGGACGATTTAAATGGAGTTGCAAGCGCAAAAGACCTGTTGCAGCGGCGCGTCGCGCTTGCGATTTGGCCGCCGGAACCGCTGGCGGATGGGACGCTGGTGATTCCGGACGATTCGGGATTGCAGCGCGCGGTGGCGTTGTTTACACGGCGTTGCAACGTGGCTCTTGTCGTCGATCCAGGCATCGCGCGGCCGGGGCATTTCAATGAATTTCCGCTGGCGCTTGAAGCGGCCAACACGCCGCTGCGGCATCTCCTGGACGGCATCGCCCGGCAAACGAACACGCGCTATCGCCGGGATGCGGATCGCGCGTTTTTTTTGATGAAGCCCGGCGATTCGTTTCGCGACGAGAAGCTTGAATCGGTGGCAGCAGGTATCGATGCACTTCATGAAAAACCCGACGCGTCCGATGTGATGGACCCGTTGCGCGATTATTTTAAAACGGCGCTGACGCGTGAGGGGGCGACGTTCACTTTCGAGGCGGATCAGCAGGCGCTGTTTGCCATGCTGCCGCGAACGGCCGCACAGCGGATGCGCGAGATTGTCCAAGCGTTGCGCGAGCCGCATGGGACAGGGATTCCGTGGCCGGAAGGGCCGACGAAGGCGGAAGAAAAGTTACGTCAAATTCTGGGCGAAAAGACGATCACGCTGCGTGGTCGGTATCGTTTGGATCGATTGTTGCGGGAGTTGGGAAAAGCGTCCGGGCTGGCGATGGGTTTCGATCCGAAGACTTTTCCTGGAGCGTTGCCGTATCTGAAAATCAATTATGACGGCGTTGTATTGCGGCAGGTTTTGCGCGATGTTGTGGCCGACGCGGGTTTCGATGGGTGTTCGGTGGAGGCGCCGGCGGGATTGTGGTTCTATAAGGGTCCGCGACCGTTTCCGACGGGAGAATTGCTCTGGGATTCGGCGGAAGTTCGTGCGTATGATCTCAGCACGATGCTTGGGGGATTGTCGCCGGAAGCGTCGTTGTTTTTGACCGGCGAAACGATCGCGCACCAGATCCGCTCGCATATCTATCCGGCATCGTGGAACGATCCGGGGCCATTGATTTTTTATCATCGAATGACGCAAAAACTGATCATCGTCCACGCGCCCGAAGCGCATCGGAAGATCGTGGACTACCTGAACGATCTGCGCGAGCGCGGACCGTGGGCATTTGGGCCGCTGGAATGAACTCACCCCATGGCTGAACCACCCAAATCCCGTCGCCGCTGGTTTCGTTTTTCGCTGCGGACGCTGTTGCTCGTATCTTTTTTGGCGGGATCAATCTGGCTGCTGATTCCAGTCATTCCGTCGTGGCGGATGGAGTATGCGATGGACGTGAGCAGCACGTCGAAACCCATCACGGCGCGATCGTTCAAAGTCAACGAAACGGCAGTGAGTGAAACGAACGGAAAGCATTATTGCTTTTACCAATCCTGGCGCGGGCCATTCCAGCTCGATTTCAATGCGCTCTGCAAAAGTGAAAATCAACAGCCCAACCAGCGGTTTCCGATTGTCGAAAAGTTCAGCCCCGATGTGCAACGGTTGTTGATCACGGATGCATTTCATGCGCGGCTTTATGATCTCGATGCACGGCGGATGATGTGGGAAACGATGTTGCCGTGGAGCGCGAAATATGTGGTCGCCGATTCCTTCGCGCATCCGATTGTCGTGTTTTCCAAAGACGGTTCGCGAGCGGCTGTCGTTATCGAGTATCGAGTGCTTGTTTTGGACACGGCGACGGGTGCGGTCGTGATCGCCTTCGAAGAGGAATATCATCAACTTTTTTCCAACGCTCAGTTTTCAGCCGACAACGCGACGGTGTTGTTGACTCAGCCCTCGCACATCGTTTTTCTTGACGTCAAAACAGGCGCGATCCGAAAACTTCCGCTGGATGTTGACGTGGATTCGCCGCGAAGTCGGTTGGTCGATGGCGCAGAAAAAACGCTGGCTGTTTACAACACGAGCAGAGGCGTGATGCTGATCGATACCGAGACCGGTGCTCTGAAAAAAGATCCGTGGCGCGATGAAAATTTTCGATTTGAATATTTCTCCGACGATGGACGATATTTTTTCACCGTGCATGCGACATCAATCGACAAAGCGACTGGGCGTCGCGAAGTACGTTACGACTCGATTGTTTCGTTCGATTGTGTTACCCAACAAAAGGTAGCTACATTTGAAATTAGTAAATCGATGAATGCGTTTTCTTATATCTTCGAAATGTCCCCTAAGACATCGATTGTCGGCGACCAACTGGCAGTCACCAACAGCAACGGTACCGCGATGGTAGGAAGAATTAACTCGAACCACTTATCGAATCTGATGAAGGTTCGCCCCATCCCATTCTTGCCCATTCTACCCAAGGAGCGTGAGGTCTACGCCATCTCGTGTTTGGTCATGCCCAGTTTTGCGAAGCACCAGTTTTCGAGCAGCGGAGAACGTCTGTACGTTGAAGTTTCCCCGAGTTACGGTCGGCAAGGTGATGGCTTGACGCGCGATTTCATTTATCGGCGCAATCATCCGGAAGAATGGTGGGGCGTGTTGTGTACGTTTGAATGTGTGTTTGCGGCGGCTTGCTGCGTTTTGTTGATTTGGAGCCTTGTTCGGGATTGGCGGGAATTGCCGCGATGAAGTGGGCTAACAGCCCATTGAAAAAGGGGTTGCTATGCGTTTGGATAGCCGGGCGTGGTCTTGAAATTCTGTGCGAATTGGCGGACGACTTCGCGCTGGGCGATGAGTGGATTCACGTGCGGGCGTTTTTCGAGCATGAGTTTTTGCGCGGATTCGGGTGTGTGGCCTTGGGTGATCAGATAACAAGCGGCCACAGTTGCGCTGCGCCCCCGGCCGGCTTTGCAATGAATGTAGATTTTTGTGCCGGCGGCGGCGTGGGACTGGATGAAGCGGACGCTTTTTTCAATGTCGGCGAGCGCGGGGGGCATGAAATCGATTGTTGGGATGTGGCACTGTGCGATTCCGGTCGACGCGTAGGCTTGCGTTGGGCCGCTGTATTCGTCGCAGGTGTTGACGACGGCCCCGATGCCGAGCGACTTCAGTTTCGGGACGTCGCTGGCGAAGGGAAGCGCTCCGAGGAGCACGGTGTTGTCCAGCCAATCCCACCAGCGGCGGCGGGGATTGATGCGGTGGAGAAGGAGATTCCACAGGAGCGTTGGATAGAAAAACAGACGGGCGAAAAAACGCATGAAGGTCCTGGGCTTGTCTTGCGAATACGAAGGGCTATTCGTCTTTCGATTTCGACGGAGGCGCTTTGGTTGAGATCGAATGGACGATGCGGTGATGGACTTGGAGCGAGAGCACACACAGGGCAGTGCCGTAGCAGGTTCCGCCTTGAAGCGAGTAGCCGTCGTTGGCGCGCCATGCACCGTCGACGTCCTGCATGTCGAAGATCGCTTGCGACGCTTTTGTGTTCCAGTCGTCCCAGTCGTGGCCGCCGAAGAAGAACATGCCGTAAGAGCAGTAGTACATCATGTACGGATCGAATTTGGCGCGGTCGGCGGCGTTCTTTGATTTCGGATTCCAACTGCGGCCAAATTCAGGTTTGATCACCGGGATTGATGTGACCAGTTTCGACGAGAGCACTTTGATGTCCTGATTCGACGGGCCTTCGCCGAGCAGCTCGCGGATCATCAGAACCATGCCGGATCGCGCCGGGACGTACTGGCCATCGTCCTGTTGGAAGTTGTAAATGCCGCGTTCGCCTTTGGTCAACTGGCTGTAGAAGATCAACGCTTTGTCGAACGTTTCGTTGGGAACGGCAATGCCGGCTTCGCGCGCGGCGGCCAGCGCCTGCACGGCCCACGCGCTGACAGAAATGTCGTCGATCTGCGAATCGGTGTGACCGTAGTAGTCCCATCCGCCGCGCTTGGTCTGCGTCTTGATGAGGTACTCGACGGCCTTCGTCGCGCGGACGCGGAATTCGTTGGCGCCGGTCAGAGCCGACAGTTCCGACATGGCCAGTGTGGCCATGGCGTGGTTGTACATGAAGTGACCTTCGCCCGCGCCGAAGCGTCCTGTCTCCATGTCCTGCGTGGACAACAGATAAACGGCTGCGCGCTTCATCACATCGGCGTAGGGGCTGCGGTGCATCGGATCGTCCACGATCCAGGTGTGGCCGTCGCCGAGATACGCGAGCATCGCCAGGCTGGAGACACCCACGCGGCCCCATTTGAAATCGGCCGTGCCGTCCGTCGGCATGTTCGACGGAGTCAGCGATACGGGCCAGCCGCCGTCCATTTCCTGTTTGCTGCGCAGAAACGTCAATCCGTTCTTGATCGCCTTTTCGTACTCCGGCGCGCTGCCGCCATTGGAGACTCGCAGTTGTGCGCGCATGACGTTGACACGATGACCGAGAACGCGCAGGGATGCGGGGGGGATCGTCGGCAATGGGCGCGGATCGACGAAGGGTTTTTCCACGCCTTCGCCGGTGCTGGCGGACGCGAGCGGCGCGTTGGCCGGCATTCCGGGCAGTGTTGATCCGTCGAAGCGGAGCTTCTTGTCAAAGAGGACGATCACGCCGATGACGACGGCGAGCAGGATCAGCATGATCGCAATGCCGGCGCGCAGTTTTCCGATCAGCTCGTCGCCTTGCCGGTGAGCAAAATCGTCCTGGGACGAGGCGATGATGTCGTCCATGGACATGATCACGCGCTGGCCGCAATTGGGGCAGAACTCCGCGCGCAGTCGCACTTCAAATCCGCAATGGTTGCATTTCACTGAAACGATCTCCGAATAACGTTGCGCAGATTCACGATTTTATTCTTTAACACAAAAGCACATAGGACGGAGGCACGACGACACAAAGGGAAAACGGTGGATGGCACTATTTCACGCCGAACTTTTTTTCGTCTTTCAATTTGTTTCCGGCCTGGTCGCTGACTTCGATCGACATTTTGTAATCACCGGGCAGGAGTGGGCTGATGGGCGCGAGTTTAAAAGGGGAGCGTTCGATGCGTTCGCCGGATTTTATTTTTGCGGAGAGAACGCCGTGGGTGTAGCGGCCGTCACGAATGAGGACGACGTTCAGCGGTGCGGCCGCGTCGGTTTTGACGGCGACGATGCTCATCGTCAGCGTCTGCCAGTTCATGCCGGATGGATCGGCGGCGGAGATGTCGAAGACGACATCGGGTTTCACGGGACCGTCGTTCGGATTCGGAGCGACGTTCCAGGTTGGCGGATCTTTGTCGACGGAGTAGCTGAACTCCGGAAACTCAATCGGCGCTCCGGACGCATCGCTGGCGGTGAAGCGGATCTTCTGCTCGCCGCCACCGATTTCGGTCGCGCGCGGAAGGTAAAGGATCTCCGAGCCCGACGCGGTCGCCGGAATATCTTTGCCGTTGAGCGAGACTTTGACCAATTTCAACGCGCTCAAACCCAGAGGGGATTCGAACGAGGCGCGGATCAGCGGCGCATTACCGAATTGCCGTTCGGTGACGCTTGGGCCGGCAGAGACGAGTCGTGGCTTCTGGTTCAGCTGCGCGAAGAGTTTCGTGAGTTCTTCGGATTTATAGCCGCGTTTTATTGCATCGGCGAAGGCGTTGCGCGCGGCGGCGAATTCACCACGTTCGATCTGCACCAAACCAAGCGTGTAGGCACCGCGACCGCTTTCGTCGAGAACAGACAATTCAGTGCCAGAGGTCGCGGCGCGTTTCAGAATTTCTGTGTCCTCGGGGTCGGGAATCAGATTCAGGCTTTCGTCGCGTCGCAACGTTTTGAAATAGGGCGTGGCTAACACGCGGCGGCGCGAGCACGAGATTTGGCGCAACAGTGCGTTCCTTCGATCCGACTTGTCGAGGCCCTGTTGGTTCAACAAGTTCTCCCAAATGTAATTCTCGTCGCGCAACAGTCCGTAGATTGCTTTTACTTTGACCTGATCGGCCTCGGCAATCGGCGTGGTGATCGGCTGGCTTTGAGCGTTGGGATTGAGCGGGCGTTTGCAGAGAATCTCCCACGCGCTTTGGGGCACCGATTCGCCTTTCAATCCGCTGATTGGGATCGACACGTCGGCGACGAAGGAATCGATGCGCTCTTCGAGCAGGGCGGCCTGACAGCGGTACGCTCGGGCATCGCGCGCGTTCATCGCGATTACCAGTTTGAAGGTCTCCAATGCTTTGTCGAACGCGTTGCCTTTGTCGTAATAATCCGGATCGCCCTTCAGGAGGTGCCAGGCAGCTCCGATCGCCAGGAGCGCTTCATTTCGAGCGCTGCCAAACTTGTCGATTTCCTTCATTATTTTGGCGATCATCTCGCGGCGCGTGGCGGATGAAAGCGACGGTTCGGTCAGGCCGGCCAGCGTTGTCAAGCGGGCGGAGTCGTCCATTGCGGTGTTCTTTGGCGTGATGGCTTTGACGCTGCCGTAGGCATTCGCGGCGTCGTACGGCTTTTGTTTGCGGGCGAGGATTGTGCCATTGAGTTTATAGAGTTCCGCAAGCAACGCCGCAGTCGGGGCGGGTTCCGCGGCGAGCGCTTTTTTGACGAGCGCGTCAAGTTCGGAGCTTTTTCCATCGGCTTTCCAACTTTGGACCAGCGCCATCGCGGCCAGGGCGTCGGGCGTTTCTTTGAATTCAATCGCTTTTTGCAGAGTGCGCTCGGCTTCTGCGAGGTTTTTGGGTTTACCATCCGTGCCGCCGGCGAGGCAGATTGAACTTGCAGCTCCTACCAGTGCGAGGGATTTTTCTTCGGCTGTGGCGTTCGCCCAATCTTGGACGGCATCGAATTCTTTGCGCGCGTCCTCGTAATTTTTGGACACGGCGAGGAGGCAACCGAGATGCAATCGCGCGGCGATTTTCTTGGGATCGGCGGCGATCATTTCGCGGCACGCGGCGATGCCGTCGGGCAGCGCTTCCGCGCCGATCGATTCGGCGTTGAGGATGGCGTCGGTGCGCATCGATTCGCGGATGGCGCCCATGCGCGACATCAATAGGGACGGCACGGCAATCAGGAGCGCAAGCAGGATCGCTCCGAAAATAAAGGTCGGTGTGGAGACTTCGTATTTTCCGATATTCATGGGGCCTCAGGAATCAGCGGGACGGTTTGACGATCAGTGGGACGGTTTAACAGTGCCGACAATGGACACGAACGGAATGGGGCCAAGTTGGCGCGAGTCCAGGCCCATGAAGGTGTCATCCACGAGGAGATACGCGCAGCCTCGAGGGACTTTCGTTTCGGGCATCGTCCACGTGCCGGTGTTTATTTTTCCGACGACCGGCGCACCGTTCACGAGCACGGCTTTCGTTGAGACTTCAACGCGGTTGCCTTCGATGCCGATGATTCGGGCGATGCGCATCGGGACGTTGTCGCTGGGCGTTCGAAACGCGACGAAGTCGCCGGACTTGAGATCGGTGATCGACGCGATCGATGTATCGACGCCGTAACCGCCTTCCGGGAAATTCGTTGCGTCCATGCTTTTGTCGCCGGTTTCGATCGTCGCGCGCGTACGGTGCTTGAAGAGCCAGAAGCACAGCACGATGATCGCGCAGACAAACATAACTTTCAGCGTCGAATGGATGATTTCAGTCACGAGTCGAACTCCGGGAGCTGTTATGGGATTCTTCCGTGTGTGCCACGGCTTGACTGTACCCAGCCACATCCGTGCCACACAGAAAGGTTGTTGCGAACCATCAGTTATAAGGGGCGTTTTACGGCGTCAAAATCAAAAAACCAAATTTGAATGCTCCGGAAGTCGTGATAGACTCTCGTTCTTTAGTTGATTGAGTCCGTTTGTGAGCGCTTCGACACGACCCGGAATTGTCACCATGCCGTTGCCACCTATCACGCATACGTTGAGTGCCTTCGAGCAGATTGAAATACTGCGCCACGAGATCGAACAATTCGAAGAGGAATTGAAGAAATCGGAGTCGAATATCCGCACTGTGTTGTATCAGATTGAAAAACAGCGCTTCCTGATGTCGGTCCATCCGATTTTCAACACCGGGCAGATCGTCCCGGAGAGCGATACGTTGCCGGAGATGTACACCGCGCGCGAAACATTGGCGAGCGCATTGGATGCGATGAAACGATTGCTGGCGGATTTGGAAGCAGCATCCGGAGGCGCGCCGATACGGATGCCGCAACAACAGCGCCCGGCGCAGGTGCCGGCGCGATCACCCGCAGGGATTCCGTTTCAGTCGGCCCCGCAGCAGGCTCATCCGCAACCCGGCACGCCGCCTGTGCGGAAGAATCGATTTGACGCTTTTTAATGCCCGAGAGTATGAACTCCATGACAAGACCCGCGCCGGGTCGCGATGCGTCGAAGCGCTTTTTTGAAGCGCTGAAAACGCGGAGCCCCCAGCGCTTTTATTTGGAAAACGACGCCATGAAAGACAAAGAAAAGTCGAAGGACAAAAACAGCGAAAAGGAAGCCGCGAAGGGCAAGAAGCACCACGCGCCGTCCAAACGGCAGAAGGCGGTTTCCAAACGTGTGCCGAAGGTCGTGGATGAAGACGATCCGGAAATCGAATCGAAGCTCGAAGAGCCGGACGACGACGAGCCGATCGAAATCGAACCCGATGATGACGCCGAACTGGAACCCGACGATCTGGAAGATATCGTCGAAGAGGAAGAAATCGTGATTCCGCCGCCCCCGGGCAAGGGTGCCAAGAGCCGCCGCAGCGGTCGTCATGCGGCTGAAGGGGCCGGCAAGAATGGCGCAGATCCGGCGAAGCCGCAAACACGTTTGGGACTGATTCGGACTCGTCACGAATCCATGAAGCGCGAGATCGACCAGATTCGCGAGGATTTGGATGCGGAAGAAGAGGATTAGAAACGACGGCTTTAACATCGAATAACGCGAATAAACGGCGAATAAGCTATAGGGAGCCAAATAGAGGTCTGCGGCGGCAAGGGATTGCTTGGCTGTGGTGTATAGACACTTCTTGCTTCCTTTTGAAATAAGTAAACGACACGACCTGCTTTGGGACACCAATCGCAACCCGCTTCGAGGCATCGACATGGCAAAGAGTTCCGCCAAAAAATCCAAATCCGATACAAAAGAAAAATCCAGCAAAAAGGCTGCGGCCGAGAAAAACGCGAAGGCGGGGGCACCCACTGTCGCCAGCGAGGCGGTTGATCATTTGTCTCAGGAATCGCGGGTTTTTAAACCGTCGAAAGCGTTTTCGAAACAGGCGCATGTCAAGTCGATGGACGAGTACAAAGCGATGCATAAGGAGTCGATTAACAAGCCGGAGAAGTTCTGGCCGAAGATCGCTTCTCAGATGCACTGGTTCAAGACGTGGAAGAAGGTGCTGGATTGGAAACTGCCTGACGCGAAGTGGTTTGTGGGCGGCAAGACGAACGTAGCGTACAACTGCCTTGACCGGCATCTCACCACGCATCGCCGGAATAAGGCGGCGATCCTATGGGAAGGTGAACCGGGCGACACGCGCACGATCACGTACAACGAATTGCATCGCGATGTGTGCCGCTTCGCGAACGTTTTGAAGGGCCTCGGCATCGGGAACGGCGATCGCGTGGCGATCTACATGCCGATGGTGCCGGAACTGCCGGTGGCGATGCTGGCGTGCGCGCGCATCGGCGCGGCGCATTCGGTTGTGTTCGGCGGGTTCTCGTCAACGGCGCTGGTCGATCGCATCAACGATTGCGGCGCGAAGTTGGTGGTCACGGCGGATGGCGGCTATCGGCGCGGGTCGGTTGTGAATTTGAAGAAAGCGGTCGATGACGCGTTGCCGAAATGTCCGACGGTCAAAGACGTCGTCGTGTTGAAACGCACGGGTTCTGAAGTCACGATGGCGTCGGGGCGGGATCATTGGTGGAGTGATTTGATGGCTGGGGTCAGCGCGGAATGCGCTGCGGAAGAGCTGGACTCCGAACAGCTGCTCTTCATCCTTTACACGTCCGGATCGACGGGGAAGCCGAAGGGCATTTTCCATACGACCGGCGGGTACATGACTCACGCCTACCTCACGACGAAGCTGGTCTTTGATTTGAATGACCAGGATATTTATTGGTGCACGGCGGACATCGGTTGGGTGACGGGGCACACATATGTTTGCTACGGGCCGCTGTTAAACGGCGCGACGCAGGTCATGTACGAAGGCGCGCCGAACTTTCCGGAACCGGATCGGTTCTGGCAGATCATTGCGAAGTATGGCGTCAATATTCTGTACACGGCGCCGACGGCGATTCGCGCATTTATCAAATGGGGCGAGCACTTCCCGATGAAGCACAATTTGTCATCGCTGCGGTTGTTGGGCAGCGTTGGCGAGCCGATCAATCCGGAAGCGTGGATGTGGTACCACAAAGTCATTGGCGGTGAACGCTGCCCGATTGTGGATACGTGGTGGCAGACTGAAACGGGCGGCATCATGCTTTCGCCGATGCCTGGAGCCGTGCCGACGAAGCCGGGCTGCGCGACGCTGCCCATGCCGGGGATTTTGCCGGAAGTTGTGGACAAGGCGACGGGCAAGAAAGTACCGAACGGGACCGGCGGCGTATTGGTTATTCGCAAGCCGTGGCCGGGGATGTTGCGCGGGATTTG
>JANXLS010000147.1 GCA_025355035.1 Planctomycetota bacterium
CCAACACGATGGCCATCAATGCCAAACCCCACGCGGGAACCGGCGGCAACATATTGGGGCCCGGGGGGAGCGTATTGTAGTCTCCCTCGCCGCCACCGTGACCGTGATCATCGTGATCGCCGTCATTGTGCGAATCGTGTCCGCCACCGTGGCTATCGTGTTGACTGACGACGTGCTCGTCGTGACTTGCGTCGCGATCGTCGTGACCGTGTTCCGACATTGCTGCTCTCCGCGAATCGTTTTTATCGGCTGTGAACTGTTTCCATCAAAATAAGTCAAAGCCTCCGAATACTCATTCGTAAGAACCGAGGCTCATGTTCAATCGAGACACAATATTTTACCGTATTACAGACGCAATTGAAGCGTCATTCCTTCGAATCGAAAAAACAACGCAAGGCAATTTTATCACACAAAAAAGAGAGCCGAATTCCGTTCGGTTCTGCAGTGAGGTACATGGAAATTGAACCTGATTGGCGTTGATTATCGACCGTAGGTCACGACCCAGTGCGCCGGGTACAGGAGCGGCACGCGCGTCACGTTGATTTCTTCGAGCGAACTGCCGACAAGTTCCCGCAGGCGCTTGAGCGTGAACCGATGCAAATGGTAATCGACGTGGTAGGCGCTCTGTTTTTCGGAGACTTTTTCGCCGCCAAAGATCCGCGCCAATCCCAGCGCTTTTGCCCATCGCATTCCGCGCTCAATCTGATCCTCATCCGAAATGGAGATCACGACACGTCCGCCCGGCATCGTCACGCGGCGCAATTCCGCGACGACTTTCTCCGGATGCAACACATGCGACAGCAACGACGACGCGACGACGCGATCGAAACGCGCGTTCGGAAACGGAAGTTGTTCGACATCGCCCTGCACGACTTTGACTTCATCTCTCAACAAATCACGCGCCCGCCGCGCCATTGTGGGTGACAGTTCGACGCCGTAAGCCTCTGCGCATGTCAAAGTATGGAGAAAATTACCAGCTCCGCAGCCGGCATCGAGAATGCTGTGCTCGGGACGCAGATCCAATCCGCGCAACATGGCGCG
>JANXLS010000165.1 GCA_025355035.1 Planctomycetota bacterium
CCCCGGCATCAACTCCGGGACGCAGTGGCGCATTTTTAAACGAAAGGAGCGCGTGATGCCTTTGGCACGTGATCTCAACGAACTGATACAGCGCTATGGCGGTGCGATTGCCGCCGGCGCGGAAGCTGTGCTGCAACCGCGCCACAAGCCCAGCGATCCACTGCCCGACCTGGCTCCGGTCGAAGCCTGCCGCAGCAAAGCAGCCGGTCGCCCGTTCACGTTCTACCCCAGTCAGCGCGAAAAGATCGCCGGTGCGTTGGCTGGCTTGAAAGCCAAGGGCCGCGTCTGGATGATCTGTGATTGCGGGACGGGCAAAACGGCGATGTCCTTGGGCGGTGCATGGGCACTGCTGCATCGCCGCTGCTTTCGACTCCTCGTAATGTCGCCTGGACACATTGTCCGAAAGTGGAAGCGCGAAGTCGAATGGATGATTCCCGGAGTTGTCTGCAAAGTCATCCGCAACTTCGACGACATGATGAAGTTCGCGAACTTGGCCAAAACCACGAAATCGCCGATGGTCGCTGTGATCGGCAAAGACACGGCCAAACTCGGCTTCGACGTTGATCGGCCGTGTGCCGCGAAACGGAAAATGGAACTACACGTGCAGTTGGCTTCGGTGAGTGAAATGTTACCCGGTGATGTACCGACGCCGATTAAACCGTTTAATCGCGAAGTGCCGGAAATAGAAGTGACGCGCGTGGTCGATGTCGCGTGCTGCCCGCGTTGTGGTGAAGTCGTTAAGAACGGTGACGAGGAGGGTTCGGAGCCGTTGATCTACCACGAATATATCGCCCGCAACGAGTCGACCGCTTGCAAACAATGCGGCGACAAGCTCCTGTCGAATGCGCGTGGCTTCCGCAAAAATCCGCACATCGACCGGTACATCCAGCGCAAGATGAAGGGCGTCTTTGATCTACTTATCGCCGATGAGGTTCACGAACTGGCTGCCGCCGAGTCGATCCAGGGCAATACGTTTGGGACGCTGGCGTCATCATGCCGGTACACGCTGGCCTTGACCGGCACATTGATTGGTGGCCAGGCACTTGATCTGCACGCGCCGCTTTGGCGCATGAGCGCGGAGTTGTTGAATCAGCGCGGGTTCAACATCCAGAATCTTGGTGGCGCGCGCATCTCGACCATTGCGCGAAATCAACGCGGCTTCGTCACGCGGTACGGAGTCATGGAGCACCAGGTAGTGCGTAGCTTTCGCGGAGAAGCGGACGACTTCACGGGGCGGGTGCAGCGCGGCGCTTGTGGTCGCCGCAAGCAGTACAAGACGAACGAGCGCCCGCGCCCCGGAATTAGCCCCGATCTGTTCAATCACTTCCTTCTCGACCGCGCCGTGTTCATGTCCCTGGATGAACTTGGCCCCGCGCTGCCGACGTTGGAGCGGGTGCTGATTCCATGTCCGATGGGCAGGGAACTCGCCGGCGCGTATAAGAAACTCGACGAGGATCTGCGCGACGCCATCAAGCGCCGAATGGGGTCTAAAGGCCCGCCCGGCCTCGCGGCAACTCGGGTTCAGGCGCTTGATGCGTATCTTGACAAACCGTGGGGTTGGTCACCGATTACCGCGCCGGCGTACAACGAGAACGGCCAGCGTTTTGGAACTGAAACGGTCGCATGGCCGGCCGACCTGGGCGACGAACACGCCGATAGCAAAGACGAAAAGCTCGTCGAAATCATCCGCTCAGAACTGAGCGAAGGTCGTCGATGCGCCGTCTACCCTCAGTTCACCGGCGTTCACGACGTTCGCCCGAAGTTGCTGAAGCTGATGACAGACGCGGGC
>JANXLS010000185.1 GCA_025355035.1 Planctomycetota bacterium
ACTGCTTGGCGTGGCACTTCAAGCGCGCGTGGACAAGCCCACCGGCGTCGACGCGTTTCAAGCTGCTCCGAACGTGGCGTCGCTGCCGGGTACGACGAGCTTGAACCAGTACAATCAGCCGCCGGGAATTGCTTTCAACAAACCCAGAATTCCCGTGCAGCAAAATCGCGTTGCCAAACCACCGTCGTCAGCCGCGTCGGGAAATGGCGAACCGCCGGCCGACATCATTCCCGTCGAAGGCTTGAACACGCTGGTGGTTTCGGGCGATGCCGCTGTGCATCAGGAAGTCGAGCAGATCCTGGAGAATCTCGACAAACGCAAGGGGCAGGTGATGATCGAAGTGGCGATCGTCCAAGTCACCGGGGACGACTCGCTGGATTTTGGCGCGGAAGCGCTGAGCCTCAACAATGCCGGGAACAAAACGAATCTGCTCGACGCCGGTTCGGGCTTCGGGCTGGGCACGCAAAGCGACGCCGTCAAGCGCGGCTTCCCAACGCAATCGACCCTGGGCCAACTTTCAGGCGGAGCGTTTCGATTCGTTCAAGGCGACCGGCTGCAAGTGGTCTTGACCGCGTTGGCCACGAAGTCCAGCGTGGCGATCGTCAGCCAGCCGCAGCTTCTGGTCAACGACAACGAAGAAGCGTCGTTCACGACGAAGATGAGCGAACCCACCACCACCGTCACGCAGGGCACTGCGACCACCAACACCTCGTTTAACGGTTTCGCCGACGCCACCACATCGCTGCGCATCACGCCGCACATTTCGCCGGACAATTATTTGAACCTGGAGATTGTCCAGACCTTTGAAGAGTTCACCGGCACGTCCACCGGCAACGGCATTCCGCCACCGAAAGTTTCGAACAATGCCACGACCAAAGTCAACATCCCCGACCGGCAGACGATCGTCATCGGCGGTTTTACGCGCGACTCGTCGAACGACACCCGTTCGGGCATTCCCGGCTTGATGCAAATTCCCGGAGTGGGAAAATTGTTTCAAAAAGAGAACAAACGCAAACAGGTCAGCCGCCTCTATCTCTTCGTGCGGCCCAAGATTCTCACGTGTCCGGATTTCGGCGACCTCGCCGGCGTTTCCGAATTCAAGAAAGACGATGTCGAAAGACTGACCAAAAAGTCCAAGATCAAGCCTCAAATGCGGGAAGGCATGGGCCGGGTTCCGGATGCGAACGTAGACATTATTCCGGACAAATAACGCATGACCGCAACAGTCGTATCGCTCGAAAACATGCAGACCGCGCAAATTCCGCCCGAGTTTCTGGATCGCGTGCCGTTGCGTTTCGCGCGCGACAACGCGCTGATCGCCATCGAGAAAAAAACAGCGGGACCGGACTGCGTGTTCATACTCGCGTGCGGTTATCCGGACCGATTTTGGGCCATCGACCGCGTCGCGTATCTGCTCGACGCGCCAGTCGAAATACTGCCCACCGGTGAGAAGGACGTTCGTGCACTGATTTCGCGTGCCTATCATTCGGAAGCCAAAGAAGTGTCGGAAGTCGCGGGCGAACTGGCGGCGCTGACCCCCATCGCCGGCGAAATCGCGCTGACCGAAGACGTGCTGGAAGTCGACGACAAAGCCCCCGCGGTGAAGCTGGTTCACGCGATGCTGCTGCAAGCGGTCCGGCAGCGCGCGTCGGACATTCACATTGATCCCATTGAAAACGGCGTGCGCGTCCGCTTTCGCATCGACGGCGTATTGTACGAGCGGGCTCAGTTGCGGGCAGACGTTCGTGACGCGATTGCGAGCCGAATCAAGGTCATGGGAAAAATGGACATCGCCGAGCGGCGCTTGCCGCAGGACGGCGGGGTCACCATCCGCATTGGGCAACGGCGCATCGACCTGCGCATTTCCACGCTGCCCAGCCAGCATGGAGAGCGGGTGGTCATGCGCCTGTTGGACAAAAATACCGGCTTGCTTTCACTGGAAGGGCTGGGCCTATCCGGCGACACGCTCAACAAAGCCAAGCGCATGTTGAATCTTTCCCACGGCATCATTCTCGTAACCGGCCCGACGGGCTGCGGCAAAACCACGACGCTTTACGCCATGCTTTCCGAGATGAATTCCACCGACTTGAACATCCTGACGCTGGAAGATCCCGTCGAATACCAGCACGTCTTCGGTCAGCGCGATTTCGCCGGC
>JANXLS010000207.1 GCA_025355035.1 Planctomycetota bacterium
TTTGTTGCCGCCGGGCATGCGGTAGCCGCCCTTGTAGCCGAAGGGGTCGGGGATCGTTTGGGTGCCTTCGCCAAAGCAGATCACGACAACCGGTTTGTGCTTTTCGATCGCATCCGCCAGCGGTGATATGATGGCGTCGTAGACGACTTTCAGCTTCACCGTGCGAATGACGCGTCCATTTATTTCGCGACCTTCAAACCGACTCGCGATATCCCACGAGGTGTTGAACGATGAACCTCCGAAGGGTTCGAACCCGGTCAACAGAATGACGGGCTTTGCCGGCGTAGTTCCGGTTTCAGCGCTGAAGGCTGACAGTGCAACGAGACAAAGAATCAAAAACGAAGATAGGCGCACCGAATGTCTCCAAAATGAAAAAGCCCCTCAATATCAAGGGGCCTTTTCCGGAAATGTCTTATTTCAACTTCGACTTACTTCGCCACGCAACCGCTGTCCCATTCCGGGTACGTTCCCAGATCGCCGTAGGTGAAGATGTTCGGATCGGAGATCTTGGCGTTCTGGTCGTCTTTGCCCAGATCGTTCGACGGCGGAGCGCTGCCTGCGAGAGCCGGCTGGAAGGCCACCGAACCACCGGATGAAAGCATGTTCTGTCCCGCGTTCTTGCCGTGGTTGTCGGAATTCACGCCCGAACCCTGCTTGTCGGCGAGAATGACGACGCGTGAATTCTGGGACGTGTGGCCAGGCGAATAACCGTAGGACGATTTCAAACTGCCCGAGAATCCGGTCGAAGAACTGACCGCGACGTTATCCAATTCAGTCGGGGACATGCGATTCGACGGGCAGGAGAAGACGCGCACATCGTCGATGTACTGACGATACAACAAATTCAAACCGTCCTGCGGCTTATCGGTATAAGCCAGCGTTCCAGTTCCCGTCGCCGGGTAGCAATTGTAATCCACTTCATACATCGTGATGGCCTTGTGGATCTGGCCCATGCTTTGTCCGCACGTCGTTCGGCGAGCCGCTTCGCGCGCCCGGGAGAATGCCGGCGTCAGGGAGACTGCGAGAATCGCAATGATCGAGATCACGACCAGCAGTTCCAAAAGCGTAAATCCGGACTTTTTAAAACTCTTCATAGTCCTATGCCTCCTCTATTTCTATGGCTTTGAGCCACTCATATCCGGGCATCATGTCCGGAATTGTCCTTCACTGTTGATTCGCCCTAATAAGGGGAAAAGCGTCTTCCAAGGCGCTCGCTTTCGAATAGCCCAGTGAATCTGTCTCTTCTTCTACACATCTCAATACGAGCGGTGAAACAAACAGTTCGGATCTTTTTAAAAATTTCTTCTTATTCGCCCAGCCCCTTGTTTAGCGCCCAACCGTTCCACAAGTTGCACATGTGTGCAGTGCCGTGCCACCTGTCTTCAACACCCTTTTTAGTTGCCCTTTACTCCTAACTTCCTCGTTCCCAAACATGCACGCGGTGCATTCTTCCCCCACTACTTCATTTCGCGACTCCATAACCGTTCCACAAATTGCACATATGTGCATAGTAATATAATATCGATATTATTGAAATACCAGAGTCTCGTCCACCTAACCGACGCCCCTTTTTAATTCTATAACTTATTCGCGCGTCATTCGCGTTATTCGATCTTAAAGCCCTTAGAAACCTTCCCTGGCAGGACTACTCCTTCACTATACAACGGATGAATTTTCAATTTTTGACACAGGTGTCTCCAACGCTTGCGAAATGACCCCTAGTTTTCCTTTATGCACATTGTGCACTCGTGCGCCACATTCTTTCCAAAACATCTTACTTAACCCGCATTTCGAGTAAGAACCCCACCACTTGTTCTTACTATACAGTGTAGTAACCGCCTTGAACAAAAGGAAAAAGTCACATGAAAATTCGCAACCTTATATCCATTCTATTCTCAGCGGCTATGTTATTAACACTGTCCGCACGCTCGGCCACACCCACCAACCCAATCATGTTCGTGACCCAAGTTCCAGTTCCGGCAGACTTTACAACAATCGCATCGGTTTTCGGCAATCACCTGCCCGATCCCAACTCGGCGATTCGGGGCGGTGATCTTTGGATTCGCTATCCCGACGGAACGACGAAGAATCTGACCGCCGCCGCAGGCTTGGGTTCGACCGGGGCGACGCAGGACGCGAAATCGATTGCGGTCCGTGAACCGTCGATTCATTGGAGCGGTACGAAGGCGCTCTTTAGCATGGTAATCGGCTGCCCAACAAAGCAATTCGATTACACTTACGTCGGTTTCTGGCAGATCTACGAAATCACTGGATTCGGCCAAGGGCAGACGCCAGTCATCACAAAAGTCGCCAATCAGCCGGCGAACTTCAACAACATCAGTCCCATTTATGGGACGGACGAACGGGTCATCTTCACCAGCGATCGTACGCGCAACGGTGCGTTGCATTTGTATCCCCAGCGCGATGAATACGAATTCGCGCCGACGGTTTCGGGACTCTTCAGCTTCGATCCCGTTACAGGCAACCTCGTCCTGTTGTCGCACGACCCGTCGGGTTCATTCACCCCGACCATTGACAGCTACGGCCGCGTGATCTTCACACGCTGGGATCATTTGCAGCGCGACCAGGAAGCCGACGAAGATGCTTCCGTCGCGCCGGCGACCGTTTTTGGGACGTTCAACTATTCCGACGAGACGGCAAACGCTCAACATCTGCCACGCCTGGAAGAGCTCTTCCCCGAACCGCGCGGCTCGCGCACGGATCTTTTGAAAGGAACAAATCTCGTTGGCCACACATTCAATCAGTTCTTTCCGTGGATGATCAACGAAGACGGCACCGGCGAGGAGACAATGAATCACGTCGGCCGCCACGAACTTTTCGATTACATGTCGCTGTCGCTGAACGACGATTCAAACCTGCAATACTTCGCGCCGTCAGCCAATCGCGTCAACAAAAGTCGCCTCGACAACTTCCTCCAGATTCGCGAAGATCCGACGCATCCGGGCGTTTACTACGGCATCGATTGTCCGGAGTTCTCGACCCACGCGGCGGGGCAGATCGTGACGTTGTTGGGAACTGCGGGCATGGATGCCGACAACATGGTTGTCACCTACGTCACACCGCGCTCAACACAGGGATTCACGCTCGACGGAGCCCAACCTGATCCGACCCATACCGGCCACTACCGCAATCCGCTCATGATGACCGACGGCACGTTTCTCGCTGTTCACGCCGCCGACACCCGAGCAGACAAGAACGACGGCACGACCATTGCGCCAACAACCCGCTATGATTTCCGCATCAAGACGATGGCGGCTGCCGGACAATTCTTTACAGCCGGATCCGCATTGATGCCGGCTTTCACGAAGACGATCAGCTTCTGGACACCGGATGTGCTCGTGAATTACACCGGCAATTTATGGGAACTCTATCCTGTCGAAGTCGTCGCGCGTCAAAAACCCGTTAAGCCCGCTGATCCGATACTGGCCCCCGAGCAGGCGATCTTCACGCAGGAAAGCGTGGACATCAATGCGCTCAAGGGGTTCATGACTTCCAATAATCTTGCCTTGATCATCAGCCGCAACTTGACGACGCGCGACAAAGCCGACAAACAGCAACCCTACAACCTTCGCATCACTGGCACGACGGTGCAGGACACGCCGGTGAGTGGCAAAATCTACGATATTTCGCATCTGCAACTTTTCCAGGCGGATCAATTGCGCGGATACACGGGCGGCGGCAGCACTCCGCGCCCCGGACGACGCGTTCTCGCCACGCCGATGCACGACACAGGCAGTCAGAATCCAGCCGATCCCAGCGGCCCGCCCGGAAGCGTCGCGCTCGGTGCCGACGGCTCGATGGCCGCGTTCGTCCCGGCAAACCGCGCGATGACCTGGCAGACCACAGCACCCGATGGCACACCCGTTGTCCGCGAACGCTACTGGCTCTCATTCCAGCCCGGCGAAATCCGCACGTGTACCTCATGCCACGGCGTCAACACCGCCGATCAAAGCAACAATCCGCCACCGACCAATTCGCCCGAAGCCCTGCGAACGCTGATGAAGTACTGGAAGAGCGGCGTGGCGAACAATCCCGCGCCAATAATTTCCAGCGCTCCGAACGCCAATCCGAATCCCGCTCAAGCGGGCCTGTCGGTCACCTTCTCCGCTGCGGCAACAGGAACGGGGACGATATCGTACACGTGGAGTTTCGGTGATGGCACGCCAACGAAATCCGGCGCAAGCGTCAGCCATATTTTCGCTGCAGCGGGTGTGTACAGTGTCACCGTTGTCGTCTCCGACGGTGGCGGGAAGTCAACCAACGCGTCGATGCAAGTCACGATCTCGGCAGCGACCGGCGGCGGCAACGGCGGACCGACGATTTCGTCCGGCCCAGGTGCAACGCCCAATCCCGCACAAATCGGCCAGTTGGTGGCGCTCTCCGCGAACGCAACCGGCGGCACTGGCGCGCTGACCTACTCTTGGGATTGCGGCGACTCCACGGCCCCGTTAACTGGAGCGAGCATCAGCCACACCTACGCAACCGCGGGCGCGTTCAACGCGACCGTGACCGTGACCGACGCCGCAGCGAAAACGACCAACGCGTCGGTGCAAGTGATCGTGAATACAACCGGAAGTTCCAATCCGCTGACCGTTCAGAAAGCGCAGGTTCATTTCAATTTCCAGAACGCAAACGACGACACGTTTACCCTGATCGGCTCGGTGCTGCTCCCGGCGACGCTGAATCCAGCCGGCCAATCCGGAACGATCACGATCGGGTCCTTCAGCACATCGACGACACTGAACGGCGCGCGCAACAACAACGCGCTCATTCAATTGCGTCGAACGGGTAGCAAGAAAGCCACCGGCAATGTGCTGTGGAACGTGACGGTTTCGTTGAAGAACCAGGCGCTCTATGCGCCGCTGAGCGCCCTCGGTTTCACCAATGGAACCCTCGTCCCGGCGGTGCAGGTGTCGATGCCGATTAAATTAAATGTAAACGCGACCGATTTCCAATCCACCATCATGCTGTCCTACAACTCAAAGAAAGACAAGACAGGCGTGGGAACGAAAAAATAATGTTGTCCTTGGATCGCAGCGGGCCACCCACGTTCGCCGTTTCCCTTCTCCCATTGGGCTTTTTCCAACCTCGAAAGGGTTGCGTCCGGGATGCGCGGTGACTTGACAAATCGCACGTCCTATTGCTGAACGCCATCCTTCCGCACGAACAATCCATGCGCTCGCGCATAAAGCAGCCCAAGCGCCATCCAGAATGGCATGGAGTACGCCGGGCCTTCGAAACTCACCGTGAAAAACGCGAAGAAAAACGTGTAGCCGAAATAAAGCAACAATCCTTCGAGCAGCGGATCGCCGCCGCTCGATTTTAAAGCCTTGAATGTGCGGATAAGCGTCCCAACAACGGCCGCAAGCAGCAACAGCAATCCGATCGCTCCGTAGCGGTACAGCGTGTTCAAATAGCTGTTGTGTGGATCCAGCCCTTCGCGGTCGTCGCCGTAGTGAAATCCGGTCGGGTACAGGGCGCGATAAAACCACGGTCTGCCGACACCCGCGCCGACAACGGAATGTCCTTCCCGCCAGTCAGAAAACATTCGCCGCCAGACCAGAAATCGCCACATGTTGTTGCGCACGCTGACGCTCGTCGTCGCCTGAAAAACAGCTTCGAGTTTGTACACTTCAGGATCGT
>JANXLS010000243.1 GCA_025355035.1 Planctomycetota bacterium
TGCCAATCGCGCCTGAAGAAATTTGACAACGCCATGAAGACGCTGAACGCAGCGATCGACGCTGGATGGTTCAACTCGTTTCACACGCGCGAAGATTCCGATTTCGCTGAGATGAGGGGACGTGAGGATTTCAAAGACGCACTCGCCCGGCTCGAAAAAACGTTTGTCACCACGCAGCCCGAGCACGGGTTTCGATCGTCGTACGGCTGGAATACAAAGGGCGAGGTCGTCGCGGATGGTAGCGGTGAACATTATCTGCTTTCAACGATGCTGGCCGTGACGAGCGGGCGCGGCACGTCGATCGAAGAAGCGCTGTCGTACTTGCGCCGTTCCGTGGAGGCGGATGGGAGTCATCCGGACGGGACGATTTATTACATGGTCAACGGCGACGTGCGATCGAAGACGCGACGCTGGGGATTTCCATCGGCGGTCGATCAGCTCGGGAAACTTGGGGTCAAAGCGGAGATTGTCGAAGGTAATCTGCCGCAGCAAAAAAAGAATATCATGGGTGCGATGGTGGGCACGGCAGGCTTTGATTTCAGAGCGTCCGGCAGCACGATTCTTCCCGGCGCGATCTGCGAACATCTGACGAGCAACGGCGGCGAACTCGCCCAATACCGCGGGCAAACCGAGTGCACGTCCTTCATGCGCTTTGGGGCGTCCGGAACGAGCGGCGCGGTGCAGGAACCGTTTGCGATTCAACAAAAATTTCCGACGCCGTTCATCCACGTTCACTACGCGCGCGGGTGTTCGCTGGCGGAATCTTTTTATCAATCCGTCTCCGGACCGTATCAATTGATCGTCCTGGGCGATCCCTTGTGCGCGCCGTGGAAGCGAATGCCAGTCGTGACGCTCGCAGGAATAAATCCCGGCGAAACGCTCAAAGGTTCGATCACGCTCCGCCCGAGCGCAGCCGCTCTACCCGCTGCGGGGTCGTTCGAACTGTTCGTCGACGGCGTGCGCCAGACCCGCGTCCTGCCGGGTGCATCGATGACGCTCGATACGGCCGCATTTTGCGACGGGTTTCACAGCGTCTGTCTCGTTGGGATTTCGAGCGATTCAATCGAAACGCAAGGCCGCACGAAAATCAACGCGACGTTCCAGAATCACGGGCAAAATGTTGTGTTGACCGTCCCGGAAAAGGCTGTCACGTGGGACCGTCCACTTCACATCGAAGCCACAATGCCGGGAGCGATTGTGATCGACATCCATGCGAATGGTCGCAACGTCGGACGCATCGCCGGAGCAACCGGCGCATTGGATATTCCCGCGCGAACGCTGGGCCTCGGGTCCGTGCAGTTGCAGGCGCGCGGCTACCGTGACGAAGGGCTCGTTGTCGCCGCGCAAAGCGAACCGATCGTAGCCACCATTGAGCCTAATTGGATGCCCGCGCAGGAAAAAGATCCCAATGCGACGAAGCAGG
>JANXLS010000285.1 GCA_025355035.1 Planctomycetota bacterium
ATCAGCGAGTGGTAGCGCGTCGCTTCGAAGGGCTGAGGCATGTTTTCATAGAGTCCCTTTCCATCGTGTTTCACGCGCGAGGTCTTGCCGTGCATTAATCGGTCCGCACGATTCACGGTAGCTCCAAACGCGGCTGCGATGGATTGGTGGCCGAGACAGACGCCGAGAATCGGGACTTTGCCGGCGAATTCGAGGATCGTCGCGACGGAAATTCCGGCTTCTTTGGGCGTACACGGGCCGGGGGAGATGATAATCTTTTCGGGTTTGAGTTTATGGATCTCGTCGAGCGTGATGTGATCGTTGCGAACGACCTTCATGTCAGCGCCCAAC
This sequence comes from Planctomycetota bacterium, assembly GCA_025355035.1. GTDB lineage: Bacteria > Planctomycetota > SZUA-567 > H5-PLA8 > H5-PLA8 > JANXLS01. The sequence continues at coordinate 331 of JANXLS010000285.1, forward strand.
GCTCCGAGGCACTGGACGAGGTTGTAGGTAAACGAATCGTAGTTGTCGATAACCAGAATCACGCGCGTCAAACTCCCCAATAATGGATTTTATATATCATACGCGACAGGCCCCGATTCGCAATGGACTCGACGACCGGATTTTTCGAACGACGCCAGATGTGCAATTCACTTGTCGATTTTACGATCATTCTCCCCAAGCCGAACTTCGCGGGTTGTGTAAAATATCGGCAATATAATGCCGCACTGCGAGCCTGTCGCTCGTACCGTTTCGGTCACTCGTTTCAACTATAAAAGGAGTTGTTCAATGTCCAAGTTCCTCATTGCATTGCCACTGTTGCTCGCGTTCTTTATGGCCCCGTCCTTCTCCGCAGAAACGACGTTGACCGGCAAGATCACATGTGCCAAATGCGACCTGAAGACCGCGACGGCCTGTCAGACGGTTATTGTCGTGAAAGACAACGGGAAAGACGTCATCTATCAATTCACCGGCAGCACCGGCGCAAAATATCACAAAGATATTTGCACCACCCCAATGGAAGGAAGCGTCACTGGCGATGTCAGCAAGGAAGGCGAGAAAAATTTGATCAAGGTGACGAAAGTCGAATTTAAGAAGTAATCGCACCGAGCGGCCAGTGCCGTCGCCCTCTCCTGTCGGGGGGAGGGCCGACGAATGTACTCATGCGCGGGGTGAGGGGAAGGTCGCGCATTGACTGTGCGCAGGTCAATCGTTATTTTCTCGCCGTGCCTAAATTTCAAACGCCGCTTCCAACAACAATTGCACTTCATCCATCAACGCCCGAACATCCTTGCTCGGCGTGATCGATTGACTGTGCATATCGAGAATGGCAGACCCCAGTCCGTCCAATTCCCCGCCCGGTTTCAACAGACCAGGAAGGATCGGCAGCGTGCGCAGATCCGAGATATGCACCTGCGGAAAAACGACGCCATTTTCACCCGTCACCGCAATCAAATAATCGCTGTACAACGTCGTATTTAAACACACACACAGTGCGTCCAGCGAGATGCTCGGTTGCTGCACGGGTTTGCATGCAAAATCAAAATCCCGTCCTTCAACATCCAGATCCATCGCGGCTTTGGCAAACGTGACATGAACTGAATTCCGGACGAAATAACGTTCGCGATCAACGGTCGCAATAATACCTTTGGCCGTTTGCCGCGTAATCAATTTCTCGGCGCGATCATAAAGGGATGCGTCGCGCAACTGACAGTTGAACGGGCGGCCGGGATGCGGCGGAACGTGTTCGTGCGTCTTGTCGTATTCGATGTAGCGCCCCGCCCATTGGATCGGCGTGAACTTGTTAAATTCAGAACCATCGATGATGCGCTTATGCACGCCGGGATTAAACGGTTTCGACGAACCTTCCTGAGATGTAAAAATTCCTTCGGAAACGGTTCCCAACAATCGTTTTGGAAACGGTTGAAATCCGGTCGAAATGCCGTCGCGCACGTCAAACAGATCGCCGAGCGGGACGCCGTGCTTTTCCATCCGGCCAATTTGAGTTCGCAATTTTCTCGGAAGTGTGTTGCAGAACCGCATGACCGCGCCGTGCGAAAGTTCGGATTGAAGCGTCTCGCCGTCCCCGGTCGCAACGATCGAATTCATGCGCGGCGGCGTTTTGCGCACGCGCAGCACACACGTCTCCACGACGCGCTCGCCGAACAATCCGCAATCCAGCGGCTGGATCGATTCGATGGTGTGGTGCAGCAACAATTCCCGCAATGCTTTGTAGCGCGAATTGCGTTGGAATGTGGCCGGAATGACGAACGCCATGACGCCACCATCCTTCAGCATCGACAACGCGCGTTCAACGAAGACAGCGAAGAGATTAATCTTGCCCGTGCCAGCGGATTTGAAACGCCCGCGCAACGAATTCAATTGCGAATCGCTCAACCCGCGCCCTTCGACATACGGCGGATTTCCAGCGATGCAATCGCACTGACCATCCAGTTCTGGAATCGGCGCGAGCGCGTCGGCATGGCGAAGATCAATGTGAACATCGCGATCCAAACCGCCGCTCATGAACGCAAGTGCGCGCAACGAAAATTCAGCGACAGCCAACGCTTTCTCATCGATATCCACGCCTGCGATTTCGTGTGTCAAGGCGTCCTCGGCGGCAAGTTCTGGCGCGATCCCATTTTCAATGCGTCGAGCAAAAGCGCGGCGAAACGCTTCAAGCAAAAATACCCCGGCACCACAAGCCGGATCAACCACGCGACGCGCACCCACATGCAAGTCTTCAATGATCGCGCGAGCAACCGCCGGCGGTGTGTAAATGCAGCCTTCGCTGGTCCTTCCGGCACGTCCGAGTTCATCGACTTTGACAGCGCGAAGCCGCAAGTCCGCATACTGACGCGTGGCGTTGAGCCATTCGCCAAGCAGCGCAGGATCGCTCCACGCGGCTCGGGGAAGTTCATCAAAAACACCGGCCGGAACGCGGACGCGCGAGCGATCCACTTGCAGTGCTCCCGCCAATTTATCCACCCACCGGATCGGGAATTTCGCGGACGATCGGACAACCAATTCTTCAGCCAACGCCACGACCAATCCTTCCGGACGCTGAGCAGGGCATGTCTTAAGAAGGGGGGTCAGCAGCGCGGTCAGATTCAGCGGCCGCGCTCGGCCAATAAATTCCGTCGTGCGAATTACGCGATCGACCGGAGGAGCGACAATCGACGCCCGGTGCAGGATGGGCAGAGGGACAGACTGGGGGGATTGTAGGGAAATCATAGTCATCAACATGTGTCCTCGTCTGGATTCAAAACGAAGTGAAGCGCTATTTTTAAAAATTAGAATAAACTTTTCGGGTACAACACGGCCATTGACATCGAACAGCGCGAAGCGGCACGAATGAACACGAATATTGGCGGCAAGATGGGTGGAGGAATAGCATGGCATTGATTTCAATTGCAGAAGCATTTTCGTTGATTCTCGAGAAGACGCCGCGTGCGCCTGTTAGTTGCGTTTCGTTGAGCGAATCGCTGGGGCATTATTTAGCCAATGATATTCGTGCGGATCGGGATTGGCCGCCGTTCAATCGCAGTGCGGTCGACGGGTACGCGGTGTTTTCGGCGGATACTCGAGCCGCTCCCGACGTTTTAGAATTGATTGAGGAAGTCGCGGCGGGATCGCTGCCGACACGGGCGATCGCGCCGGGACAGACAATCAAGATCATGACGGGCGCGCCCTTGCCTGCGGGAGCGGATGCTGTTGTCATGCGCGAACAAACGGAGATTCCCAGCCACGGATTTGTGAAATTCAAAGCATCCGTGCGACACGGACAAAACGTCGCGCGGCGCGCCAGCGATTCG
>JANXLS010000396.1 GCA_025355035.1 Planctomycetota bacterium
CCCGCGCGAGATACGTCGCTGGCCAAGTTGCTCATTTCGATTTTTGAAAGCCAGAAACCGAACGAGTTGAAGGAACGCGCTTTCCTGGGAAAACTCATGGCTCCGAGCGAATTTAAAGCTGACATTTTGGCGACGCTGGCCGATCAGGTGCAGCGCCTGCGTTGGCCGGATGACCCCAAGATGATGAAGGGTAAAACGAATTCGGATCACTATGAGAAAATGAAGGAAGAATGCAAACAGAAGCGGGATGAGTTTACGGCAATACTGACGCTGCTGTCCGACATTGGCAATTGCGACGTAACGGAAGGAAGCAAGGAAACGCAGGCACGAGTGAAGCGCTGGTGGGACGCGAATCAGGCTAAATTCCAAAAGGCGGACAGCGAAATATTGGCGAAGTACGCGAAGGAAGACGCGGAAGCCGCAAAGGCCGCGAAAGACGCGGCGATGGCGGCGATCTCGGGGAAACCGAAGGACGGCGCGGCAAAAGATCCGGCCGCGACGGTAAAATAGATATCCATGGCGCTCGTGCGGGTTCCGATGAAACGCTTGCAGCATCGGAGTCTGCGATCCGCGCAGCAAGGAAGCGAGCAACCGCCAGGGGTTGGTTTGCTACAGTCTCGCCGACGAAAAGTTTCTTTACATGAATGGCAAATGGGGGCATCCGTCGTGGAGTGCGGATTCGCGGACGATTGTTGAGACAGCGTTCCGGTTGTTCGACAGCAACGACGGGTCGTCGAAGCGCCTCCCGGAATTGCCGACGCCGCGCGGCGATCATCCGTCGATGAGTCCTGACGGAAAGTTGATCGTCACGGATTCGACGACGGATGCACTCGGCGACAAGGGCAACGAATGGAGCGTTCTGGTCTCGGATAGCCGCGGGACACATCACGTTATTATTCAGACATTCGACAACTCGCGCGGCGCGACGTCGTGGCGGAAATCGCATCCGCATCCGGTATTCAGCGCGGATGGGAAACGGATCTATTTCAATGTCAGCAGCGGGATGTGGACGCAGCTTTTCGTTGCAGAGATTGCCGAACCCAAGACTTAGAGCTACCGGACAAAACCCTCGCGCCAATCTGCTTGCGGCGGGCGGCGTGGTACTTCGAAAAACTTGCTTCGCGTAGTCTCCAAATACGCGGAGCTCGTCTTTCTCGTCCCACTTGCCCGGCGCGGCGCATCTTG
>JANXLS010000306.1 GCA_025355035.1 Planctomycetota bacterium
TGAATCGCGCGGGGTTGTTGCGCGTCGATCGCTTGCTTCATGAGTTTTTTCTGCCCGAACACCGGAATGTTCGATACACGTAACAACGGGTCCAAGTTCAAGGTCAACGTTCAAGGTTAACGGAATTCGAATGGCGAAACGGGCGGTGTTTTTGGATCGGGATGGCGTGCTGAATGAGCTCGCGTTAAATCCCCAAAATGGCGAGCACGAATCGCCGCATGAAACGGCGCATGTGCGGATGATGCCGGGAGCGGCGCTGGCGGCGAAGCGGCTGCATGACGCGGGATTTGTGCTTTTCATCGTGTCGAACCAACCGAGTTTTGCCAAGGGAAAAACGTCGCTCGAAAACATCCACGCGATTGCGCATGAAGTCGAATCACACATCCGTGCGACGGGCGCAACGATTGTGCGTGCGTATTATTGTTACCACCACCCGGACGGTACAGTCCCGCCGTTTGCCGGGGCGTGTCGCTGCCGGAAGCCCAAGCCGCAGTTCTTGTTCGACGCGCGCGACGAATTCGGAATCGACCTCGCGCAGAGTTGGATGGTCGGCGATCAGGATTCCGATGTCGAATGCGGACGGCGCGCGGGCTGCCGCACTGTCGCAGTCGCCAATCGGTTGTCCGCGCATCGCCGTCCCGGGAAAGAAGCACCGACGATCCTGGCGCTGGATTTAGCCGACGCAGCCGGGAAGATTATTGCGGCCGGGGAACGCCCGGTTTGAAACCGGCGGTGAGCACGCTCATTCCGGTGTTGGATGACACCGTCGCGTTGCGCCGCTGCCTGACTGCGCTCCGTGAATGTCAACATTCCGAACTCAACGAAATCATAGTTGCTGACGGCGGAACATCGGACGAATGCTGTTCGATTGCGTTGGAATTTGGAGCGCGATATTGTCGATCCGAACGCGGACGCGGCAGGCAAATGAATCGCGCGACCGAACTGGCTTCGGGCGAGTGGTTCTGGTTTCTCCACGCGGATTGTGTTCCCGCTCCAGAATCACTGAATGCACTGTTGATGTGCGATCCGCGGGAAGTGTGGGGTTGTTTTCGGCATCGCATTGACGCTCGGTCATGGATGCTGCGCGTGATCGAAGCGATGGATAATCTCCGGGCGCGAGCGCTGCGAATGCCGTATGGCGATCAGGGCGTTTTTGTCCGCGCGGATTCGTTTCGAAGCGTCGGCGGTTTCGATGTGGTCCCGCTACTTGAAGATGTGTTTCTCGCCCGGCGATTGGCTGAGGTGCGGGCTCCGATCGTGTTGAAGCCCGTTCTGAAAAGCGATGCGCGGAGGTGGCTGCGCAATGGCATCGTGCCGACGATGCTGACAAATTGGCGGATTGTGTTTGAATTTTCCGTGCTGAAAAAATCGCCGGAAGAATTGGCGGCGCTCTATTATAAAATGAAGGCATGACGCAGTGGTTGCGAACGGCTTGTGAGGAGGACGTTTTTTGGCGCGCTTAGTTGTGAGACAGGCACCGGACCTGCGCCCAGATCGTGTTCGCGATCTGGGCCGTGAATTCGCGATCACCGAAGCGACGGTGATGGTCGGTCGTGCGAAAGAAGCGGCTTTCTCGCTGAATTCAGCCAATGTCTCGAAGCGCCACGCTGAAATCTGTTTTCAAAACGGATCATTTTTCATTTGCGATCTGGGAAGTACACAGGGCACGAAACTGAACGGTTTGCCCGTCAGTCTCAATCCTGCCGCGTCAACGCGCTTGCGTTCGGGCGACCGGATTTCGCTGGCCGATACGGTGCTCGAATTCATTGACGACTTACCCGGCTCAAACGATCCGAAGATCAACGCCGGCCGTTCGACGCTTCCGCCCCTTCCCTTCCCGCCGCCGGTTGTCGCGTCATCCATTGCGCCGCCGCCAGTGATTCCGCCGCAATTCGTTCCGGTCAAGGTGCCCGAAATTCCAATTCCACTCATAACCAACGTCGTTGCTCCGCCCGTGAAAAAAGCGACGCAGATCCTCCCGCCGCCCAACGACGTTCGCATGCCAAGCGGGTCCGGGCGAATGACGCCGGTTGCAAATGCTGCTCTTAAAAATGCACTCCCGATCTTTTTGATTCTTGATGGGTCGGGATCGATGACGGGCGAGCCGATGGCCGCCATCAAGGCCGGGCTCGTGGAGTTTTTTAAGGCGATCAAACACAATCCAGCGTTGCGCGATGGCATTGATCTGACGATCGTATTCTTCGGTTCGGATTTGCGCGTGATGAACGGCCCGTTCTCCGCCGGAAGCGGGATGGAGCGTGAACTGGCCGCATTCAAAGCCTCCGGATTGTGCCCCATGGGTGCCGCAATTCGTGAGGCCGCGAGGCTGTTTGCCAGCGTAAAAGAGCAGCGACGGCCACCGTTATTTTTCATCGCGATCGACGGCATCGCGACGGATGTGCTCGATGATTCCCTGCGCGATTTGCAGGCGATGAACACAGCGATGATCGTCGCCTGTGAGCTGGGTGAACACGCGGATGCGAGTCCGTTGGCGACGTGCGCGCAAAAGACGCTCATCATGAAGCGCGTGGACAAGACGTCCTGCGAAAGTGCGATGCGTTGGTTGAGCGAAGTCGTCAAGACGATGGCAAGCGAAAACGCGCCGATGGACCGGGCGCAGTTCAAATGGCCTGCTTTTTTTGCCGGAAGCGGGGTTGATTTAAAATCCTGAAATTGCGCAATTGGGAATGGTTCAGTCCTTTGTTCGAACGCCTTTATCGAAGTGTTTTTCAGCACAAAGGCACGAAGAAGAAATCAATAAAGATGCTTTTTTGTGCCTTCGTGCCTTTGTGTTAAGAACACCTTTCAAGATGATTTTTAGAAGAATGGACAGAACTCTTTTCGATTTCGATTGGACTTTTTAGCTTAAAAAGTCGATGAAATAAACAATATCATTCCATCGCCACGTGGCGATTTCAAACCGTGTGTTGGGTCACGATCGAAAACGCATCTATGGCGCTTCCCTGTCAAACTGTCCCGGCCAAGCGATTGCCGCCACCGGCAGTCGCTGTGAAACGCGGCTATTTTACGGAGAGCCAGCAGCCAATTTACACGGCGCTGGTCGTGCTTCCGTTTCTGGCCGTGTACGAGATTGGGCTCGTCGTGTTGCGCTCGGACATCATCAATGCGGGGCAGGCGATCCTCAAACAATTGGGCGCTCCTTTCGTTCGAACGATGGGGTTGTCGGGAAGTTTGGTTTCGCTTCTCTTTATTGTTGTCGCGTTTTTGATCTGGCAGTTTCAGCGCAAGGGGACGTGGAAGGTTCAGTCGCCGGTGCTGGCGATGATGTTCGTCGAAAGTCTTTTTTTTGCTGTGGTTTTGTTCATGATCCTGAGGCTCTTCGTTCATTACGTTGCCGATGAGCCGCAGCGAATGTCTCCAACCCGGCGCCACGCGTCGGTTCCCAGCGTCAAGGAAGCGGTCGGAGCGCCGCGCGTCGCCAGCGGAAACGTGGTCCCGAGCGTGGTGCGTTCCAATGCGGATTCCGGACCGGAAGTCCTGCATTTCGTTCTGTACTGCGGCGCGGGCGTCTATGAAGAATTGGTTTTCCGCTTCATGCTGCTGGGCATTTTGATGCTGGTTCTGACGCGCCTAATGCACATGGAACACGCCTACGCGGCTGCCTGGTCGGTGGCGATCGGAGCGATTTTGTTTTCGGCATACCATCACTTCGGCCAGTTGGGTGACAAATACGAATTCAACGTATTCCTGCAGCGCCTGTTGTGCGGACTGTATTTCTCCGCATTGTATTACAACCGATCGTTCGGCGTCGCGGCAGCCAGCCATGCGATGTACGACATTTTGATCGGACTCAATCGCCTGAATCCATAAACAAAAAGACGCGCATACGGCGCAAAGTCGAAAAGGAAAGCATCCATATTGTTTCTTCTTCGCGACTTTGCGACTTGGCGTTAAAAACATTTTCAAAATAGGCGTAGGCTCAACGGGCTGAACTGCTATTGACCTGTGCACTGCTAAAGCGAGACCCTCCCCTCACCCCCGCGCATGACGTGCGCAAATCCAACCCTTTCGGCATAATCCAAGCGATACGTGAGCCGATTCTTTAAGAATCGAGCGAAACATCGTTCAAAGCTTGATTTTGCGCCACTTTAGATTATAAAAAATTGGCAAAAATTTTAGCGTGAACATGGTAGACCGGGGGGAAGCTTTGTTCTGGAATGCGTGGGCGTCCGCCCGCGACTGCGGCATTTGGCGCAGATCCATAACACCGCGCACGTTTGTGAGAAAAGGGAGTTCGTCACTGCTACGAGTCACATTCGCCGGGATCCTTTTGGGAATGGGCTTCGTTGTTTTTGGCGGTGAGCCGATTGCGCCGCCTGTGCCGGCTATCGTCACGGACCCCGCGCCGGACGATGTCCCCAAACCCAAAATACCGCCCGATTCCGTGTCCAATCCCACGGTCGCGCCACACCCGGCAACCTTCACCGATTACCTTCCGACATCCGACCTCTTTTTATCGCCGATTCGTACCGTGTATCCGGTAGTCGAGAACAAGACCTCGGCGGTGGCGAATCAACTGGTGCGCAATTCATCGAATGAATCCATTTTTGTGCAGGGTGCCGGGCCGAGACAAGCGCCGCTCGACGCCATTCCATTGGGCGAAGATGTGCCCTTTTTGCATAACGGACCGCTCGCATTTCGGACAAGCATGGGCTTCGAGAATTTTTTGAACGACAATTTTTTCGGCTCGCCGACGCACGCACGCACGTCCTGGCTGCGGAATTATACCCCCGGATTTACGATGAGCTATACGCCCAACGGGCAAACCAGCGTCAACGCATTTTACAACGCGACTCTGCACGATTTTTCGAGTTCAGTCGAGCGCGACTACTACGACGAATCGGGCGGCGTGTCGATAACCGTCAAGCATTTTGGCGTCGATGGTCTGAGCTTCAACATCAGCGATCTGTACAATCAAATCGGGAATACGATCGTCAATCCGCTGTCGAGCACGTTTGACGTGAACAATCTGGAATTTCAAACGGGAACGCGGTACGCGACGAATTCGCTTCCGGTGTCGTTCAGATACAACTCCGGCGCATTGTCGCTGGAGGGTTCTTACGCTTACGATGTCGTTGATTATTTTGGACAGCTGCATGAGGAAAACGATGCGCAACAACATACCGGAACAATTCGCGGAGCGTATGACGTTTCGCCTGGGAATCTGTCCGTGTTTGGCGAATCGAATTTTCAATACACGCGCCATCCCAGCGCCGGCTTGAAGGACTTCGATTTTCTAAACGTGTTCGCGGGTCTGCGCGGGCGATTCGATAACGTGACATACATGGTGAAAGTGGGTGGCTGTGCGTTTGACGCGTTGGGAACAGGGACGACGACAGGGCGGCCGGTGTTGGCAACGGAGGCGCGCTACGACTATTCGCCGCGATTAAGTGTCACGGTCTTCGGGACGCGGTCGATCGAAACGGGCGTGTTGACGGGTGGGAGCAAAGTCGATTCGTACGGCGCGGCGATCAACATAAAGCCGATGATGCAAGGACAATTGTCGCTGTCTCACGTCTGGCAGGATTCGTTTCGTTTGACTGGAGCAAACCAACTGATCGAGACGACGGAGCTGCAATACAAGCACAAAATTCTCGGTTGGATGGAACCTCGATTGGGTATGAAATATTCGATTCGAGGCGACGGCGCAAAGTCGAACGATACCATTTGGACGGGGCTTGCCGGGATTGCATTCAAAGTTCAGGCGCGCGGATTTGCCGACGTCGATTATTATCACGAAGATACAGTGGGGCCGACGCGTCGTCAGATCACGGATCGGTGGAGCACGGGTTATACGCACAAAATTAATATGTTTGCGAAGGCGACGTTTGGGTTTGAACATGCGTTGCGCCGGGAATCGGATCTGCATGGACATGTGCGGATCGAAGAATTAAGGTTCGGAATCAATATGACCTGGTAATGGGTCGCCAAGGGGGTTTTGTGCGGGTACATTCAATCGGCTTGTTCATGGTGCTGGCAGCGGGGCTGACTTTACGCTGCGGCGCGCAGGACAAAGAGGTGGAGTCGTATCGCTTCATCGGGGGCGAGAAGATCCAATTGCGTTTCCAACCGGTGAGCGTCGGCGACGTCAGTGAACAGATTGTCAGCGACGATGGCAACATCAGTCTTCCGACGGGAACCACGCTGAAGATTCGCGGAAAGGCCCCGAGTGAGGCGCAACTGGCGATAGCCGAACAGATGGTCAAAGACACGACCGCGAAAAATGTGCAGGTTCGCATTTTGATTCTGGATTATCCGCCGCGAAAAATTTATGTCGCGGGACACGTGCGATTGCCCAAATCGATCGTGCTCACTCCGGGCGTTCCGCTGAGTTTGCTGGGGGCGCTGCAGGAGGCGGGCGGAGTCAGCGAGCAGGGCGATGCGACGCGCGTCAATGTGGTTCACACCGACGCCGAAGGCAAACGTTCGGGGCAGTCATACGATGTGACAAAACTGGCGCAGCCGGGCATGGCTGATTTGGGACCCAAGTTACTGGCGGGCGACACCGTCGTTGTCCCGGCGTCCGATCGTTTCACGTTCAGCGGGGAGTTCAACAAAGTGGGTGGGATCTCTGCGGGTGAATTAAATTTGGAGCCGGGCGAAAAGCCGGTGCTTTCCCGCGTGATCGCCGGTTTGGGCGGCGTGAAAAAAGATGGCGATGTCAAAAAGCTGAAGATTCTACGACTGAAGCCGGACGGAACGCGCGAAGTCATCGCGCCGTTCGAAAACGCAGTTGGCATGCAGGACCCGGTTTTAATGAATAGAGACATCGTGGAACTCCCAACCCGCGCTGCGGTAAAAGACACCACGCAGGCGACAAGCGTCTTTATCGGCGGAAAAGTGAAGCAGCCTGGAATGTATCCGATCGGTGATACGGGATTGAAGTTAAGCAAACTGGTTCTAATGGCCGGAGGCTTGAGCGAACACGCGAAGGGGAGCAAAGTGACGATCAATCGTCCTAGCGAACCGGGTTCAAAACGCGTCGTCGATTGCGACGCCATTCTTAAACATGCGCAATGGGAATTGGATGTCGAGTTGCACGACGGCGACGTCGTCAACGTGCCGGAGCGGGCGTTCTAATTTGCGCTCCGTGGCACTCACATATTTTAAGTTAACGCGGATCACGGCGCAGGTGGAGTCGGATGGACGCTGATGAGATGAGTGGGATGGGGTTGGAATTGAAATGATCGATATTTCTACACAGATCGGATCGCTGAAACTCGACACGCCGTTCATTGTGGCGTCGGGAACGTTTGGGTATGGCAGCGAGTACAGCTCGATTGTCGACCTGAATAATCTCGGCGCGGTCGTGACGAAGAGCCTGAGTGTGCTGTCGCGCGAGGGGAATCCACCGCCGCGGATTTGGGAGACGACCGGCGGGATGTTGAACGCGATCGGGCTGGAGAATTGCGGATTGGAGGCGTTCGTCTCCGGGCGCGTCCCGGAACTCGAGAAGCTCCCAACGAAGGTGCTGGTGAATGTTGTTGGGAACAGCGTTGAGGAATACGCGACGGTCTGCGCGCGCTTGGATTCAGTGCCGTGCGTGGCGGGATTTGAAATCAACATCTCGTGTCCCAACGTAAAACACGGCTGCCGCTTTGCATCCGATCCGGGCGACTGCGAACGCCTGATGAAAAGGGTGCGGCCGGTGACGAAAAAGACGCTGATGGTGAAGCTCTCGCCGAACGTCACGGACATCGCCGAAATTGCGCGCGTTGCCGCCGCAAACGGAGCGGACGCGTTGTCGCTGATCAACACGTTGCTGGGGATGGCCGTTGATTTGAAAACGCGCGGGCCGCGCATCGCGAACGTGACCGGCGGTTTGAGCGGGCCGTGCGTAAAACCGGTGGCGCTGCGGTGTGTGTACCAGGTCGCGAAAGCGAAGCTGGGGATTCCGATCGTCGGCATCGGCGGGATTCGTTCGTTGGAAGACGCGCTCGAGTTTTTTGTCGTCGGCGCAACAGCGGTTCAAATCGGCACGACGAATTATTTTGATCCGGATCTCATCAACCGGTTGCCCGGCGAATTGCGGGCGTGGTGCGAAAAGGAAGAGCTGGCGTCGGTCCGCGAGTTGGTTGGAACGTTCACCGAGACATGCGGGAGTCATCCATGAAAACCACGAAGTCGTTTCTCCTCACGATTGTCTTCCTCGTTTCCGCAGCGATTTTCGGAGCGGATACGAAGACGTTGGAGGCGATGGGTACTCCGAGTGGAACGTTGAGCGTGACGTCCGGTGGCGCGCGCGTTTGC
>JANXLS010000403.1 GCA_025355035.1 Planctomycetota bacterium
GATCGAAATCCAACGTCCTGCATTATTCCCGTATCGAAGCGCGTCTAAATGACTCGTTTCAGAAGGTTTATGACAATGCGCAGTTCAATTTTCGCAATACTCCCGCTGGTCGGTCTCTGTCTCATGCTCGGCATTCGCGCTGAAACTGCGTTTCCTGACGATTCAAAGGCCTCGGCCGCGGCAGCACCATATTCCGTGCGCTTGTGCCAGCCGCGCAACGCCAATTTGTGGATTAAATCACAATCCATCGTCGTCGGTGCAGCTGGAAAGGAATCCTGGCACGCGCAATACATTTACAACGCCGACCGGACTTCTGCCGGCATCTTCAATTCGGCCGAAGGAGTGTTTAGCGCCACGCTCGGGACCATTCCGGGCATCACGGTCAAACCGGGTGTCTTTGTTCGCGCCGAACCTACTTTCACGTTTAAAAGTGCAAAAGGCGTGACGCCGGCTGTTTCAGTGACATTGAATGAGAGCACTCAGACGATCTCGATCAGCGCGACGGCTGAAACGTTTGCGGACCACATTCCCGGCACGTTTCACAACGTTGTGACGTTAGGCGGCGTTGAATACGTGCTCGATATTGCCTTGGACGCCAAAGGCAAATTTACCGCAACCAAGGGTTATAAGACGTCGGCGTTTGTCGTTGGAAGCGCGAAGGTATCGATCAAGTCGCCGGGTCAGGATTCGGCCCAATTCAAGCTGTACATGGGTGATCCCGCTTTTCAATTCCCGGGCGCATCGACGGCCAAAACTGTGCGCTTCCGCGTGACCAACAGCAAGGGCGCACTGATCCTTGATAAAGATTTTACGTCGATCGCGACGTTCGCCAAAGGGAAACTCAGCACCGGAAAAGACACTGCGGCACCGTTCGGGAAATTCAGCTACGACACTGTAAAGGGAACGATGAGCGTTGGATTTTCAAAAGCCACGTTCACCGGCTTGCTCAAGTTGTCGGAAGAAAACGTGCGCGTCGATGCGATCATTGGGGACATCACGTACAGTACCTATGTGACGCTGTTTGCGGCGAAGACCGGACTGTACAGCACGACCATGGGCAAGGGCTCCGGACCGATTTCCAGCGCGCTGCGTCCGAGCGTTTCAACGACGGTTCCGAAAGACGGCACGGCGAACGTGGCGACCAACCAGAAAATCAGTGCGTCGTTCAGCACACCGATGGACCCGACGACGATTAACGTGGGAAGCTTTACGCTCCAGCAGGGTGGCACGTTCGTGGCAGGCACCGTTTCACTCATCGGCTCCACAGCCACCTTCACACCCAGCACTGCGTTGGTGCCAAATGCGTCTTATACTGCAACCATTAAAACATCTGCAAAAGATTTAACGGGGAACATTCTGTTCCACGACTACTATTGGTGTTTCACAACGGGATCAACGACGGATACGACGCCGCCGACAGTCCTATCGACAATCCCCGCCAATTCGGCGACCAACGTCGCAATCAACAGCCAATTGAGTGCTGCGTTCAGTGAAGCGATGGACCCTGCAACGCTCAACTCGTCAACGTTTACGGTCACACAGGGAGTCACGCCCGTCGCGGGTGCAGTAACCTATGCAGCTGTTGGCAACACCGTGACTTTCAAACCCACTTCGAACCTGGCACCGAGCATGCAGTTTACGGCGACGTTGACCACCGGAGCTACCGATCTCGCGGGCAATCCGCTGACAGGCAATGTTGTGTGGACGTTCACCACGGGCACCCAAACCGACACGACGCCCCCCACCGTGACATCCACCATTCCGCTCGACAAAGCGGTAAACGTCGCGGTCAATCAAACGATCAATGCCACATTTGACAAGTCGATGGATCCGACAACGATCAATACGTCGAACTTCACACTGACCGAGCAAGGTGTTCCGCCGATCGACGGCAAAGTCTCGTACGATGCGACAAGCCACATTGCGACCTTTACGCCGGCAAGCAGCTTGACGCCCAGCACGTTGTACACGGCTACATTGACAGTCGGAAATAAGGATACGGCGGGGAATGCGCTGGCCGCTGATAAAGTCTGGACCTTCACGACGGGTACGCAAGCGGGACCGAATCCGATCGTGTTGACGGCGATCGCTCCGTACGGGACGTTTGGCGGGGGCGCTGGCATGACCAATCAAGGTACGTTGACGGTTGTCAACGGCGACATTGGAACCACAGGTGCATCGACGACAGTGACGGGCTTCCACGATAATGTCGGCGACATTTACACGGAGACAACGCTCAATGCGGGCAAAGTGAACGGGCGCATTTATACCAATGGCCCTCCGCCCGGCGGCGCTGGGGTCGGCGGCAATGCGCAGACCTTCGCGATTGCGTCGCAGGCCGCGATGGATGCGAACAAACTCTTCAACGATCTCTCGCCGGCATCCATGCCTGGCGGCACTGATCCGGGCGCGGGGCAACTGGGCGGATTGACGCTCGCTCCAGGCATCTATCAGTCCGCGAGCGGCACGTTCCAAATCACCGGATCGGATTTGACACTCGACGCCAAAGGCGACACCAATGCGACGTGGGTCTTCCAAATGGCGGCATCGCTGACTGTCGGCGGTCCGGGTGCTCCGCGCAATGTGATCCTGATCAACGGGGCTCAGGCCAAGAATGTTTATTGGCGTTGTGGCAGCGCTGCGACGATCAATGCGGCCGGTGGTGGCACGATGGTTGGCACCATCTTCGCGGCTTCCGGCGTCACGTTCTCAACCGCTGGCAACGTGGCAATCGTCACGCTGAACGGCCGAGCTATTTCGTTGAATGCCTCGACGACATTGGTGAACACGGTCATCAACGTCCCCGCACCGTAATCCCAGCAGGGTTGTTTGAATTCGAGAAACCAATTTCGCAATCGGGCGAAGTTGGAGTCTGAGACGTGCTGATTTTTTTCGAATTCGGTCAGCGCCATTCCTCGCGTCATTGATTTCCCGCTGCCATCCATTCATCCAGTTTCTCAATTGTTCCCAGAATCAGGTTTGCGCTTTTTGGGAGGTCGATCAAGCGGACGTATTCGCCGGCGACGTGGGCTTGGCCGGTGTAGCCGGGGCCGATGTTCAGGACGTCCATGCCGGCTTGTTTAAAGAGGACGAGATCCGTGCGGGCGCGGTTCCAGCTTGTGCGGGCGCAGTGGAAGAGTTCGTGGCTGGCGGCAATGGCGCTTTTCAGCAGTGGGCCGTTGGGGTCTGTGGCGCAGGCGGGAGCGTCGCAGCGCAGCGTCCATTTTGCGCTGACGCCGTCGAGATTTCCGGTCAGTTCAATGAGTTCTTTTTCGACGTCGTCAGTGGTTTCACCGGGCGCGATGCGGCGGGAGATGGTCAGTTCGCAGTGCTCGGGGATGATGTTTCCGGCGGCTCCGCCTTTGATCAGGGTGACGGTCGCGGAAGGCCGCGCTCGGACGTCGCCCAGGACGCGGATGGTCTTGTATTCGGCATTCATTTTTTCGACGCGCGCGCAGATTTTCGCGGCGGCGTGGATCGCGTTGATGCCGTTCTCCGGACATGCCGAATGCGCGGACCGGCCCTGCAGTTGAATCTTAGCGACGGCGTGGCCCTGGCAACCGACGGCCAGTGTCGGGCAGGTTTCGTCGCAACTGGCTTCGGTCGTGACGGCCCACCGGCCGGGCTGCTGCTTCAGAATATCGTGGACGCCATTGCGCTTGCCTTTCGCGGGCATTTCTTCGCAGACGGTGAACGACACGGCCAGGCGCAGGCGCTTCAATCGAATCTTTTTGTCCGCGAATTGTTTCAGGATATGGAGCATCACCGCGAGGCCGGATTTCATGTCCGAGGTGCCCAAGCCTGTAATGCGGCGGTCGTCGCCGCTGCCGGAGTGGAAGGGCGTCCACGGGTCGCGGGCCCAGCCTTCGACGGGCACGACGGTGTCGGTGTGGCCGCTCAGGTGCAGCGTGTCGATCGCGGCCCCGGGCGTTTCGGGTTCGATGATCGTGAGCAAATTGTCGTGAACGTCACGCGCACAGGGCAGGCCCATGCCGGTGATGACAGACTGGACGTGTTCGGCCATCGGCGCTTCTTCGCCGGAGAGCGCTTTGATCGATACGAGGTCAACGACCGTTTTGCCGATGGCGTCGGCGCTTTCGTTTGTGAATCTCATGCGCACTAGAATGAAGGGGCGCTCGAAATATTCAACGGTACAAATTCGAAATCCGCGTCTTCTTGTTGATCGGCGCACAGCTAAAGTCGAAGGAACTTGCCGCTGTTCTACTCCGGAGGAGTTGTGTGGCAAAGCCCAGGGTTGCGGCGTACCCGCCACAACTCCTTCGGAGTTGAACAAAAAACAGCTCGCGTAAATTGTCATACACCCGGACGCGGTGGGAACGAAAGCCGTGTTGGCGCAGGAATGACATTGCATGTAGAATTGCGCGGAGTCGTTCGTTTCTGATTGGAACAGCACTGGTGGGATATCTACCGGCGGCACCCTCGCCCGCCCTTGAATATTTTAAATAAAAGGAGTCTTTCATCCGTGTCTGCTCAGTCCATTCCCTCTCGCGCAACGGGGTCGTCGGCTGCGATCGAAGCGGTGCGGCGCGTTCCGACGACGTTCGCCGCGCAGAAGCTCAACGCGTTGATCAAGAACATTGAATCGACGATCATGGGCAAGCGCGAGTCGATCAAATACGTGCTGGTGGGGTTACTGGCGCGCGGGCATGTACTGATTGAAGACGTGCCGGGCGTGGGCAAAACGATGCTGGCGCGGGCGCTGGCGAAGTCGATCG
>JANXLS010000340.1 GCA_025355035.1 Planctomycetota bacterium
CGCAGACCACGCGGCTCTTGCTGTCGTCGGCACCCTTCAGCACCTTGCACAACCCGCGGTAACCGGCGCGACCGCCGTCTTTGCTGATCGACTTGCTCGTAATCAAGCTCGACGTGTGCGGCGCGCAATGCACTACCTTCGCGCCTGCGTCCTGATGTTGGCCCTTGCCCGCAAACGCAATCGACAGAATTTCGCCGCGCGCGCCGGGTTCCATCATGTACACAGCCGGATATTTCACCGTCAATTTACTACCAATGTTGCCGTCGATCCATTCCATCGTTGCATCGCGATAAGCGACCGCACGCTTCGTGACCAAATTGTACACGTTCGTCGACCAATTCTGGATCGTTGTGTAGCGGCAGCGACCACCCTTCTTGACGATAATTTCAACGACCGCCGAATGCAGCGAATCCGAGCTGTACACCGGAGCCGTACACCCCTCGACATAGTGAACAAACGCCCCCTCGTCAACGATGATCATCGTGCGCTCGAACTGTCCCATGTTCTTCGCATTAATGCGGAAGTACGCCTGAAGCGGGATGTCGATCTTCACGCCCTTCGGCACATAGATGAATGAACCGCCCGACCAAACTGCGCTGTTCAACGCCGCAAATTTATTGTCCGCTGGCGGAATAACAGTACCAAAATATTCTTTTACCATTTCCGGGTGTTGCTTGATCGCTTCTTCCGGCGACAGGAACAACACACCCTTCTCTTCCCACTGCCCCTTCAAATTATGGTACACAACTTCCGAATCATACTGAGCGCCCACGCCGCCAAGGAACTTGCGTTCGTCTTCAGGAATGCCCAATTTGTCGTAAGTGCGCTTGATCTCGTCGGGAACCATGTCCCACGTGTCATACGACTTCTCCGACGGTTTCAAATAGTACGTAATATTATTGTAATCGATACCCGACAAATCGCCGCACCACGTCGGATTCGGCTTTTTGAAGAAAATATCGAGAGCGCGCAGGCGGAAGTCCAACATCCACTTCGGCTCGTTCTTTTCGCGCGAAATATCGATGACCGTGTCGCGCGTCAGCCCCTTCTTCGTTCGGAAAGAATGCTTCTCTTCTTCATGGAAGCCGAACTTGTACTCTTTGATAATCTCACCGGCCGGATTCACTTCCGTCGCCGCCGCTTCGCGCTTGATTTCGCTCATCGTCAAGTACTCCTGTTAGCAATCTCGAATTTCACGGGCCGTTCTGTATTCCCCTCTCCCCTTAAGGGAAGAGAGGGATCAGGGGTGAGGGGTACCGGTTAATCCCGAATTTTCCCTCATACTGCATTTTGTTTTCAGTCACATCAGCGATGGCTTAGAACCTATCCCAAAACTCGGCGCGTCCAGATGCGCCGCGCCGGGCAAGTGGACCGAGGAAGTCGAGCGCAGCGTATTGAGACAAATACGCTTAGCGAGACTGACGAAGGGCCACGCCGCCCGCCGCAAGCAGATGGATGC
>JANXLS010000352.1 GCA_025355035.1 Planctomycetota bacterium
ATCGTCACCCGGCACTACGAGCTGCAGAAGCAGATGGGCCACCGCGAGGGCGTGCTCAAGGGGCTGGCCAAGAACCAGCAGGCCGAGGAGATCAGCCTCGCCACCCACGAGAAGGATCTGGTGCAGGCCGGCCAGGGCCTCTCGAAGCTGCGCGAGCGGATCGCCGTCGTCAGCAACGAAGCGGCGCAGCTGACCGAGTCGCTGCGGATCCTCAACGGAGAAGAAGAGTCGTCGCGCGGTGAGCTGGCCCATGGCCAGACCGATCGCGACGCCCGCGACGAGCGGGTGCGGTTGATGGGCAGCGAGCTCGAGGCCTTGAAGGGCCGGGCCGAGTCGTTCTCGCAGCAGCTGACCCAGGTCAAGGTGCGGGTCGCGTCGGCGAGCGAGAAGGGCGAAGCGGCGCGGCGGGCGGTCGAGGAGCTTCAGACCCAGCTGGCCGAGGCCGAGTCCCGTCGGCAGGGGGTGGCTGCCGAGCGGGAAGAGGGCTCTGGCCACCTCGAGCTGTTGACGATGCAGATCGACGAGACCGCCGAACGCCAGGGCGGTCGGGCCGCGCAGCTGTCGTTTGCCCGCGAAGATCTGGTCACCCGGCGCAGCGCCCACTCTGAGGCGACCGGCCAGGTGCGCTCGGAGGAGACCGCGCTCAAGGAGCTGCGAACCCGCCTCGACAGCGTGACCCACGGCCTGTCCGAGATCTCAATCAAGGATCGCGAGCTTTCGCTCGAGAGTGATCACCTCGTCGCCTCGGTGCGCGAGCGCCACGGCATCGAGATCGGCGAAGCGGTGCACCAGTACCACCTGCTGCCCCAGCCGACCGCCGAGGCCGAGCAGAAGATTAAGGACCTCCGCGGGCAGGTCGAGCGGATGGGCGAGGTCAACCTGACCGCGATCGACGAGCACACCCAGCTCAAAGAGCGCTTCGATTTCTTGAGCAAGCAGAACGAACGTGAAGTCCGTGCCTTCGACGTCGTTGTCGATTGTCTTCGGAACGCCAACGATGTTGAGCTTGTGATCGCGATTCAGGTAATGTGCGATTTCGAGCGTGTCGTCGCCGCCGATGGCAACCAGCGCATCGAGGTTTAACTGTTGAAAGGAGTCGATGGCCTTCTTGAGATCTTCTTCCTTGCCCGTCTTGTACAGATTCGTGCGGGACGTTCCCAGCACCGTGCCACCCTGATGCAGAATTTCGTCGACGTTCACCTTGTTCAGCGGGCGCGTGTTCTTGTCGCGCAATCCGGCCCAACCATCGATCAAGCCGATGACGTTATAGTCTTTGCTTTCGCGCGCCAATCGGATCACAACCGCTCGAATGACCGCGTTTAAGCCCGGAGCGTCGCCGCCGCCCGTGAGAATACCAACGTTCTTCATTACTTCCTCCAAAAATGTGTGAGACCCCAGTTCGGACGAGTATAATCGGATATAGGGCGGTTTAAAGTTCAAAGTTTAAGGTTCAAGGTTTTTATGGATTGCGTTCTTGCAGACGAATTGAGTCTGGCCTTTTCCGCGGAGTTCTCTCGCAGCGAGCGCCGAGAAACTCTGCTCACTTCGGCTGGTCCTGTAACCATTCATCGACCGATCGGAGCGGCCTCAAAAGGTGACGTGATCCTGCTGCCCGGATGGAGCGGCCCCCGTACGGGTCCCGCCGACGCGCTCGTTTTCATTGCATCGAAATTGGCCGACCACGGTTGGACGTCCATTCGCCTCGACCTTCCCGGACGCGGCGATGCCCAAGCGTCGGGCCCCATCGACCTGGATGCAATGATCGACGCCGCTGCTGGCTGCGCATCGACTTCCGTCTCGTCCGGACGCCGTGTGTTGTTGGGAATCTGTTCGGGCGGAAACGTCGCGCTGGGAGCGGCTCCTTTGAAAAGCTGCGCGGCATTCGATACAGTTGTCGCGATTTCAACATTCCCGTTCCAGCCGGCGCGCACCCAACAATTCGACCAATTACGCCGCTGGAAGAACTTCAAGCGCTATGCCGGCAAAGCGCTCGCTCCATCAACGTGGCTGCGCTTGATCAAAGGCGAAATCAACGTTGATCGCGTCAAGAAAAACGTCGCCGCCACTGAGAAGCCTGTCGAAGGCCGGAACCTGAAAGACAGCGCCCGCGACATCGAGAACGAATTGCGCGAATGGAAAGGTTCCGCCCTCTTCATTTGGGGCGGCGGCGACGACGAAGCCCGGCCTGCGCGGACGCATTACGAATTACTGCACTCAAACGGCATGGGCAAACCCAAACGTGTTGAGTTTCACACCGTGTCGGGCGCGAATCATAATTTTTACGGCAAGGCGTGGCGCGAAGAAATGGTAACGGAGATTTTGAGGTTCCTGGCGATTTAGTCCTCCACCCCCTGATTTTTATCTTCCAGTCTTCGAACTCAAGGTCGGCGGACGCTGGACGTTCGTCATGCACGGGCCGGACGGCACAAACCATCCGAACGAAAACGTCTTCGCTCTCCAGACTCAGTTTAATCGAAACTCTGCCAGCCGCTATCTCCAGCGCCGGAATACGGGGTACTCGCTCGAAATCTTCCCCGCCACCATTACAGCGGGAAGCCGACTCGTCAATCTTGCCGTTCCCTGCGCCTCCGCGCCTCTGCAGGAAGACCCACTACTTCCTGTCAAACTCCGCAATCTTCGCCATCACCGCGTTCGCCGCTAATTCCGCCGGCGAAATAATTGCGTCCGCGCCGACTTCCTCCATCTTTTCGCGGTTTTCCGTGCGGCTCATGCGCGTGATTACTTTCAGGTTCTTTTTGAGATGCTTCGCCGTCAAACACGCGAACGCATTATCCGCGTCGCTTTCGCTGGCCGCAATCAAGAGCGCTGCTGTATCGATGCCGGCGTGTTTCATCGCGATGCTCGACGTGATGTCGCAAACGTAAACCGCGATGCCTTCACGTTCGCGTTGCAGGCGGTGTGCTTCGTCCTGCGTCTTAACAAGGATGATGACCTTATCAAGCGGGAGTCTGTTGAGCAGTTCGTGAGACGTGTGGGACGTGCCGCAGATGATCGTGTGGTCCTTCATTATTCGATGTCTCCAATCGCTGAGTACGGAAAGAAATTCGCGGCGCAGCAACAACTGGCCGATCTGCGTCATGACCCCGATCATCATGGCAACTGAGAACATGGACAGCGCAATGTTGAACCATTTTCCCGCAATGGAAATCGGATCGCGGCTGGAACCGATTGCGGTCATCAACATCACGACGTTGTAAAGCGCGTCGAGCAGCGGGAGGTCTTCACCTGTTTTGGGATCGCGCTCAATACGCGAGTAGATCAATGCACCGCAAATCACGACAACGATCACGACGATCAGCAGGACGAAGAGCTTCCGGACAATGCGCGAAAGATGATGCTCCGGCGTATCGATTGCGGCTAACGGCGGGCGGCCTCGAATGGGCAAAGCAGTAGCTCCTTAACTTGTGACAGTCTTAAAAAGATTCCTATTCGGCAACGCGGAATCCTTTATACTCCAGCGTTGAATTTGACACGGAAAATTTTGACGAGGAGATTTGACGCAATGCTTTTTAACAGACCCTCCAAGCACCGTTCCACGAAAGCGGCGGCGGCGCTGATACTGTTTTTGTCATGCATCGTATTGAAGCTCCATGCAGCCGACGCCATCCCCACACTTCCCATCGGTTCGCCAGCCCCCGACTTCAGCCTCCCCGGAGTCGATGGTAAGACATACTCGTTAAAAGATTTCGCGGATTCAAAGTTTCTGCTGATTGCGTTCACATCCAATCACTGCCCCGAAGCCCAAGCGTACGAAGACCGGATGATTTCCCTGACCAACGATTACAAATCCAAAGGCGTCGCCATCGTCGCGATCAATCCGAACAGCCCGAAAGGTCTGCGCTTGAACGAACTCGGCTACACGGATCTGGGCGACACTTTTCCCGAAATGAAGATTCGAGCCGAATACAAAAAGTTCAACTTCCCCTACCTCGACGACGGCGAAAAGCAGGACGTCTCGAGAGCCTACGGCCCGCGCGTGACGCCGCATTACTTTGTCTTCGATGCGGAACGAAAGCTGCGATACCAGGGGCGCATGGACGACAACAACCGCGAGGAATTTGTGACGATCCGCGATCTCCGCAACGCACTGGACGATCTCCTCGCCGGTATAGAAGTGAAAGTCAAAACGACACCGACGAACGGCTGTTCAACGAAATGGGCGAGCAAGGAAGATGGCGTCAAGAAGTACATGGACGAACTCAACGCGGAACCCGTCACCGTCGACAGCATCGACGCCGACGCATTGAAATCGCTGCGCAAAAACGAAACGTCCGGGCACCTGCTTTTGATCGATTTTTGGGACACGACTTGTGCGCCGTGCATGCGCGAACTTCCGGACCTGGTCACAATCAATCGCATATACCGCCACCGCCGCTTCGATTTTATCTCCGTCGCAACCAACAAGCCCGACGAAAAAGGCGACGTACTGGACGTCTGCAAGCGCTTTCACATGTCAAACAAAAACTTCGTCTTCGGCGAAATGGACACATACAAACTGAAGGCCGCATTCGATCCCGAGTGGACCGCCGCGAATCCGTACACGCTGCTGATCGGCACAAAGGGTGAGATTCTGTACAAAGCGAACAAG
>JANXLS010000365.1 GCA_025355035.1 Planctomycetota bacterium
ACTGAAATGACCCGCCACTTGAAGGCTCACGCCAAAGACCATCATTCGCGTCTGGGTTTGACCAAGATGGTCGCTCAGCGCAACCGCTTGCTGACGTACTTGCGCGGTAAAGAAGTCGAGCGCTATAAGTCGCTCATCGAAAGACTCGGACTCCGCAAGTAACTCGAAAAGTGCCGAGTGCCGAGTGCTGAGTGCCGAGTAAAATCTCCGCTCGGCTTCAGCGCCTTGGCACTCCGTTCTTTTGCCTTGGCACTTGGCACTTAAAGACTAGCACTCAAATTCCAGGAGATTCTGAATATGGCTCACGTCATCGTCGAGCGCCAAATTGGCAGCCGAACGTTGCGTATTGAAACCGGCAAGATGGCCAAACAGGCCGCCGGCAGTGTTATCGTATCCATGGGCGAAACGATCGTTCTCGCCGCCGTTACCGAACAGCCCGTCAAGGAAGGGCAGGACTTTTTCCCGTTGACGGTCGATTACCGCGAAAAAGGCTATGCCGTTGGCGCGATTTTCGGTGGCCGTTTCATGAAGCGCGAAGGCCGCCCGTCAGACAAAGAAACGCTGACGATGCGCCTGATCGATCGCCCGATCCGCCCGCTGTGGCCGTCTGGTTACATGCGCGACGTGTTGATTCAATGCATGGTGTTGTCCTGCGATCCGGAAATCGAACCCGACGTGCTGACGATGATCGCCGCGTCCGCCGCCCTCTCGATCTCCAATCTTCCCTTCCAGGGACCGATGGGTGCCGTTCGCGTGGGTATGATCAACAACCAATACATCGTTCTTCCGACGAAGGCAGAATGCGATGCCGGATCACTCGAATTGGTCGTTGCCGGCAGCGAAAAATCCGTATTGATGGTCGAATCGGGTGCCACGGGCCTGAACGAAGATCAGATGATTGGCGCGATCGAATTCGGCCACAAGTTCATCGGTGAAATCGTTGCGATGCAGAATGAACTCGTCGCGAAAGTTCAGCCCAAGAAAGACGTCTTCACGCCGCCGGAAGAACCCGCGATCGTCAAGCATATCGTCGCCGAATACCTGAACACGGCAAAGAAAGCCGCCATGACGCCGACGAAGTTCGCGCGTCGCGACGCCCTCAAGCAGCTGCGCAATGAACTCATCGAACGCTACGCCAAGAAGCCGGGCGAAGTCGACGACACCAAGCCCAGCGCGGCGCATGTCAAAGCTGGATTCGAAGCGCTCCAGGAAAAAGCCATCCGCACGCTGATCCGCGAAGGCATCCGCTGCGACGGCCGCAAGCGCGATGAAATTCGTCCGATCACGTGCGAAGTCGGTCTGCTCCCGCGCTGCCACGGTTCGGCGCTCTTCACGCGCGGCGAAACGCAGGCGATCGTCACCACGACGATGGGCACGGCGGCTGACGGACAGCTCAACGAATCGCTCCAGGGCGAATTCACCGACACGTTCATGCTGCACTACAACGTCCCGAGCTTCTCGGTCGGCGAAGTGAAGATGCCGCGCGGACCGGGTCGTCGCGAAATTGGACATGGCAATTTGGCTCGCCGGGCCATCAAGCCGATGCTCCCTGATCATGACAAGTTCCCGTACACGATTCGCGTCGTCAGCGAAATTCTTGAATCGAACGGTTCGAGCTCGATGGCATCGGTCTGCGGCGGAACGCTCTCGCTGTTGGACGCGGGCGTCCCGATGAAGGCGCCGGTTGCCGGCATCGCGATGGGACTCGTTGAAGAAGGCGGCGAATACTGTGTCGTCAGCGACATCCTCGGCGACGAAGATCACTACGGCGACATGGACTTCAAAGTCGCGGGCACCGAAGAAGGCATTACGGCGCTGCAGATGGATTTGAAGAGCATGGGCATTCCGTCGTCGGTCATGCGCCAGGCGCTCGAACAGGCAAAGGTTGGCCGCAAACACATCCTCAAGGAAATGGCCAGCGTCCTCGCCACGCACCGCGAGAACATCAGCCAGCACGCGCCGAAGATCATCTCCATTCAGATCGCCGTCGACAAGATCGGCAAGCTGATCGGACCGGGCGGCAAGATGATTCGCGGCCTCGAAGAAAAGTACAAGGTCAAGATTGAAGTCGCGGACGACGGCAAGGTTAACATCGCCAGCTCCAAGCGCGATTTGGCGGAAGCGTGTCTGCGCGAAGTTGAAGGCCTCGCTGGCACCGCCGAAGTCGGCAAGATATACATGGGCGAAGTTGTGAACATCAAGGAATTCGGCGTCTTCTTCGAAATCCTTCCGGGCACCGACGGCATGTGCCACGTATCGGAACTCGACGTGACGTACGTCAAGAATCCGAGCGAGTTTTGCAAAATCGGCGACAAGATGGAAGTGAAGCTGCTGGCTGTTGATGACCTAGGCCGCATGAAGTTGTCGCGCCGCGCAGTGATTGCTCCGGGCTCCGAAAACGCAGCGCCTCAGGGCGGCGGCGGTGGCGGAGACCGACCTCCCCGACGCGAAGGTGGCGGCGGCGGTGGACGCGGCGGGGACCGGGGTGGTCCGCGACGCGGATAAGCAGTTTTGCAGCGTCAATGAACATGTTTATTAGAAAACGGCTCCCAATTGCGGGGGCCGTTTTTGTTATGCGCTCAAATACAACGCATACTCAGCCACGAGGGGTATTCCCCAATCTCAATGAAGGTACGCGCAATGATTCACATAAGCCTCGCTGTATAAGGTTCCGCGAAGTACCGCTGACCTGCTTGCTTGCTTGCAGTGCCGTGCATTTTGTATACGGGGAACGATGAAAAAAATTCGTAGAAAACTTCATCATTTTCGAACGCCCACATTCCTTCGCGATTCATCAAAAAGTTAGTTGGGACGTGACCTGTCCGGGTTTATTATGGTGAATTGTCCTGAGATTATTAAAGAAGCGCCGCTTCGAAACGTCTGTCTGCAAACATCATTTCACGATTTGGGATTTTTCCATGCCAACGCTGCTCTTCGCCGACGACACGCTCTATGACATGCTCAGCAAAACCATGAGCGATTCCGGTGGCGTCGAAAAAGCTGTCTTTTACATGCTGATCGGTTTTTCGCTTGTCTCGTGGTCGATCATTTTCTGGAAACTCTTCAGCTTCTTTGAAGCGCGCAGCAACAGCAAAAAGTTTCTCGCCGTCTTTGACGGAGCCGACAGTTTCGGCGAAGCGATGGCGCACGGTTCGGGTACCGGCCAATCGCCCGTTATGGCCGTCTTCAAAGCGGCGATGCTGAATCTCGAAAGCAAGACGACGGCAACCGGCGCTCCCGCCGATGCTCGCGGCATCAAAATCAATCCCGGCGCAACGCGCGAAGAAGTCATTGAATTGAGCATGCGCCACACCGGCCGCGAATATTTTTCGAAGCTTCAATACGGCTTGGGCTTTCTTGCCACCGCCGGTAGCGCCACGCCGTTCATCGGTTTGTTCGGAACCGTCTGGGGTATTTTGAATACGTTTCGCCACATCGGAAAAACGGCCAGCGGCGATCTCGCCGGCGTCGGCTCGGGCATTTCGTCCGCGTTGATCGCCACAGCTGCGGGCCTCGCCGTCGCCATCCCCGCCGTCATCGCGTACAACGCGTTTCTCGCGAGTATCGATGCCATGCAGGACAAGACCGACCGCTTCGTGGAACGCGTCATGATGCTCGTCCGCAGCAGCAATTGTTTCCCCGAACACTCCCACGCCCCGCGGATCGTGATGAGTTCCATCCCGTCTGCACCGCCGGTGTCCGTCGCCCCGATCGCGCCACAACATGCTGTCCCGGCGAAAACGAGCGTGCCGACACAGGATTAAGCGTGTGCCATAGGCCACACCCGGTCTCGGTGCCTTCGTGTACACAATTCGTAACTCATTCTGTGCGCTCACGATGCTCGGACAGGTTAGGGCCCGCGGCACTCGGAACGCTCGGTGCGCTTCCGCAAATTGGCGAGAGATAATACACACTCGAACAAAGCGTGACCCGGTGTAACTATAGTGGAAACTCGGTTCTACGAGGTACCTCTATGATGGTAACGCGCAACCTTATCGCAGTCGTGGCAACCCCGGTGTTTTTTCTTGCGATTGCGGCGAGTGAAAGTGGCACGGCTGACGTTCTTTTTGAACGCGATGTCCGACCGGTTTTGAAGGCGCATTGCACCCACTGCCACGGTGAGGAAGAAAAGCCCAAGGGTGATGTCGATCTTCGTTTGCGGCGTTTCATGGATAAGGAACTCGACGGCGGGGCGCACGTTGTCGTTCCCGGCAAGCCGGACGCCAGCGAACTCATCAAACAAATACGCGACGGCGAGATGCCGAAGAAAGGGAAGAAAGTCAGCGCGGCTGAACTGGCCATTCTTGAACGTTGGATCACTCAGGGCGCGAAAACCGCCAAGTCCGAACCGGCAACGCTCGCTCCCGGCCCGATCATCACCGACGAAGACCGCGACTACTGGGCGTTTAAATCGATCACCAAACCGACTGTGCCAACGCTCGAAAACGCTGCCCACATCCGTAATCCGATCGACGCGTTTGTTCTTGCCAAAATGCGCGGGAAGCAACTTGATTTCGCTCCGGACGCTGGCAAGCGAACGCTTCTACGGCGCGTGACCGTTGACTTGTCGGGGCTGTTGCCGACTGTGGAAGAACTCTACGCATTTCTGACGGACAATTCGCCGGACGCGTACGAAAAAGTCGTCGATCGGCTCCTCGCTTCGTCCGCGTACGGGGAGCGCTGGGGGCGGCATTGGCTCGACGCTGCGGGCTATGCGGATTCGAACGGTTTCGCAGAAGCGGATTCGCCGCGCGCGGACGCATGGCGGTATCGCGACTATGTGATTCGCTCGTTTAACAGCGACAAGCCGTGGAGCGATTTTATCGTCGAGCAACTTGCCGGGGACGAATTGGCCGGAGCCACACACGCCGATGCTTCGACGGCAGTTCAAGACGCTAAACGCCGGGACTTGTTGATAGCGACGGGATTTTTGCGCATGGCTCCCGATGGCACGGGCGACGAAGTGCCGGACGCCAAACTCGCGCGCAACCAGGTTATCGCAGAAGAATTGAAAGTCGTATCGTCGTCGCTGCTGGGATTGACCGTCGGTTGCGCGCAATGTCACGATCACCGGTACGATCCGATCACACAAGCGGATTATTATCGTCTGCGCGCCGTCTTCGAACCGGCGTACGACTGGCAGCAATGGCGTACGCCTGCACAGCGCCGGTATTCGATGTACACGGCGGACGAACGCGCGAAGGCCGCAGAGATCGAGAAACAAGCCGTGGTGATCGAAGCCGAGGCCACGGCGATGAACAAAAAATTCCTCGACGAAATATTCGAGAAGCAGATCGTCAAGTTGCCCGAAGCCGAACGCGAACCGTACCGCGCGGCCCGGGCGAAAGTCGAGAAGGATCGAACGCCGGAACAAAAAGCGCTGATCAAAAAATATCCATCGGCGCTCGCGTCGTACGCACTCGATCTTTATGACAAAGCGCTCGACAACAAAGTCAAAGACAAGCGCGGCGAAGCGACGAAACTGCGCGCAACGAAACCCATCGAAGGCCACGTCATGGCGCTGACTGAAGTCAAAGGCCGCGCTCCGGAGACGAAGCTCTTTAGCCGTGGCGATCACGACCAACCCAAACAAACGCTCGCTCCCGGCGAGTTGAACATTGTCGCGCGCGGCGACTTCACGCCTGAAAAACTCGCGTCGGGGTCCAGTGGGCGACGGCTGGCTTACGCGCGATTGTTGACAAGCGGCCAGCATCCGCTCGTCGCGCGTGTGCTCGTGAATCGATTTTGGCTCAATCATTTCGGACGCGGCTTGATCAACACGCCCGGCGATTTCGGGGTGCTCGGCGAACGCCCCATCCAGCCTGAATTGCTGGACTGGCTCGCCAGCGAATTCATGGCGAACGGCTGGAAGCTCAAGCCGCTCAACCGCCTGATGGTGTTGAGCACCGCTTACCGCCAATCCTCGCGCAACGACGCGTCGCTGAAGGCCGATCCCGACGACATGTATTACGCGCGTTACAAACTTCAGCGCCTCGAGGCGGAAGCATTGCGTGACGCCATGCTCGCCGCAGCAGGTGTGTTGAACCGCACGGAATTCGGAGCGCCCATCCCGGTCGCGCGCGATTTGTCCGGACGCATCGTCGTTGGCAAGGGCGAAGTCGATGCGAACGGCGATTTGGTGAAAGTCGCGAGCCTCGGCGCTGAAACGGCGCGCCGCTCAATCTACGTACAAGTTCGACGCAAGACGCCGCTGACAGTCCTCGATACATTCGACGAACCCAACATGCTGCCCAATTGCGACGCTCGAAACTGCACGACCATCGCGCCACAGTCGCTTTTGATGATGAACGACACGTTCGTTCTCGACACGTCACACGCTCTCGCGGCGCGGCTGCGCAAAGAACTCCCGGGCGATGCCCGAGCGCAGATCACGAAGGCGTGGCTTATTCTTTTTGGGCAAATGCCTAGGGACGCCGACATTCAAAGCGGTCTTGTTTATCTCGCGGAGCAGACCGAAGCCGTTCGCGCACATTTTGAAACGAACAAGCCTACACCACCGCCGGCTCCCAAAGCGGGAACGGCGCCCGCGCCGGTTCCTCCTCCGCCCGATCCACAACTCGACGCGCTGGCGAGTTTGTGCCAGGTGTATTTCAGTTCGAATCGCTTCCTCTATATTGAATGAATCCGGAGCCGGATTATGAAGCCATCGACATTTTGCTGTACGCGCCGCCACTTCCTGCAGGCCAACTCGTTCGGCCTCGGTTCGCTTGCGCTCGCCCATCTTTTGCGCGCGGATAACGCTCTGGCGGACGCGCCGGTCAAACCCGCTGTTGACGGTTCACAACGCTTCGATCTGCTTCCGAAAAAGCCGCACTTCGAGCCCAAAGCGAAGGCGATGATATCGCTTTTTATGATGGGTGGGCCGTCGCAGATGGATCTCTTCGATCCCAAACCGATGTTGACAAAATACGACGGTCAGAAATTTCCGGGCGAAGTGAAATACGACAATCTGGCGGAATCCTCTGCGCTCGTGCTCGGTTCGCCGTGGAAGTTCGAGCCGCGCGGAAAATGTGGTATGGAACTGAGCGAACTTCTGCCTCATCTCGCCGAAGTCGCCGACGACATCACGTTGATTCGCTCGATGCAATCCGGCGTCAACAACCATCAACAAGCACTCTTCGCGATCAACGGCGGACGCATCACGGCGGGACGACCGGCTCTCGGATCGTGGCTCACGTATGGACTGGGAGCGGAAGCTCAGAATCTTCCGGCCTATGTTGTTCTTTCGCATCCCAATGGACTGCCGACTTTTCAGAGCGACCACTGGACCAACGGTTGGCTCCCGTCGATTTATCAGGGCACGCTCATCCGCCCGACGGAGCCGCGCATTCTCAACCTTGACCCGCCTGCAACGCTTGCGGGCCGACCGCAGCAACGGCAGCTCGACCTGCTCAAGTCGCTCAACGAATCGCACCTCGCCGATCATCCCGGCGAATTGGATCTTCAAGCGCGCATCGCATCGTACGAACTCGCGGCGAAGATGCAGACTTCCGCGAAGGAAGCGCTGGACATTTCGAACGAACCGGAATCGATCAAGAAGCTCTACGGCTATGATGATCCGAAGACGAAAGACTACGCGTCGCGCTGCATCATTGCGCGCCGGCTTGTTGAACGCGGGGTTCGCTTTATTCAAGTCGTGAACAACGGGCAATCCTGGGACCATCACGGGTTGCTGATTTCAGCGCTCCCAGCGAACTGCCTTGCTGCTGACAAGCCCTGCGCCGCACTGATCAAGGACCTCAAGCAACGCGGACTGCTCGATTCGACGGTTGTTCATTGGGGCGGCGAAATGGGGCGTTTGCCGGTGCGTCAAAACGACAAAGGCCGCGAGAAATGGGGGCGCGATCACAACACGCACGGCTTCAGCCAATGGGTTGCCGGAGGCGGTTTCAAACGCGGCTATGTTCATGGAGCCACCGACGACTTTGGCCACAAAGCAATCGCGGACATTGTCCACCATTATGATTGGCACGCGACGCTGATGCACTGCTTTGGGTTCGACCACGCCAAGCTCACGTATTTGCGCAATGGCACGGCCGCTTCGCTCACGGACAACCAAGGCGCGCGGGTCGTGAAGGAACTGCTTGCCTAAGAGCTACCGACCGATTTCAACCGCGCGGGGCTTGACTCCGCTTGGGAAGCGGTATAACGAAGCACTTATTTCTACCGCGTCCTTTTTCACTGACGGAATTACTCCATGCGCCACGGGCTGCTGTCGTTCGTTTTTTTCTCGATTTCGTGTCTGCACGTTCACGCTCAAGCCGAAGCTGATCGCAGCAAGCCGACAGCCGTTCCGTTCGTTGAAACCATCCCGCCGCCGCTCGACCTTCCGTATCCGGGCATAATTGAACTTCATGTCGATGCGAGTGATACAGCGCAACGCATCTTTCGCATCCACGAGACGAT
The DNA here is from genome assembly GCA_025355035.1 of Planctomycetota bacterium. Taxonomy (GTDB): domain Bacteria; phylum Planctomycetota; class SZUA-567; order H5-PLA8; family H5-PLA8; genus JANXLS01. Next base: position 8,428 of record JANXLS010000365.1, read on the forward strand.
TCCCGTCGCTGCGCCGGGACCGATGACGCTGCTGTATCCGCAATGGTTGCCCGGAACGCACAGTCCCAACGGGGCGATCGACAAATTGGCGGGACTGAAGATCACCATCGGCGGAAAATGTGTTCAATGGGTGCGCGATCCGCTGAATGTGTTTGCCTTTCACATCGACGTTCCGAACGGGGCGACGGCTGTCGAAGCCGAATTTCAATTTCTGTCTCCGACACTTTTGGAACAAGGGCGCATCCTTGTCACGGACACCATGTTGAGCCTGCAATGGGCCAGCGTCTCGCTTTATCCCGCCGGTTTTTACGTGCGGGGTATTCCGATCAAGGCCACAGTTCATTATCCTGAAGGCTGGGAAGCGTTCTCGGCGTTGCGCGGAACGAAGACCGGTTCGACGGTGGCTTACAATCAGACGGATTACGACGTGCTGATCGATTCG
>JANXLS010000464.1 GCA_025355035.1 Planctomycetota bacterium
TAAATGTCGCAAAAACGCGTGCTATCGGATGATTTTTAATAATAAACGACTGAATTCCGTCTAATACTTGCCGATTAGATTGCTTGATCGATGCGGAGCAATATGGGGGGAAGTTCCATGTAGAACAATCACCGAATGTAATTGCGCGTATTGCACGAGTGATAGCGCTAATTCGCTTCGCTTACGTGCGCGTTGTGCAGATTTTAAGGCGATAGAGGGATAGGATTAGGAATTAGGCGTCGCACATGTGCGCAAAAATGAAGCAATATTTCGGGCGCATGAAAAAATGGAGTCGGCTTCGACTCGTCTCCTTAATAGGACGACGTGCTGGTTGGGATCGTTGGCATCACGCAGGTTGAAATCTCCATTATAAATGGCGACTTCCGTGGTGTAAACTCGAGACAGAACGCCCGGTTATTACAGGAGGCTTTTAGATGAAGCGATTGTTCGTGCTGGTGATTGCTCTGCTTCTCGTTCCCGTCGTCTGTGCTGAAACGGTCGTCATCGATGCTGGGGCAAACAGGCATGCCATCGACGCTCGCATCTACGGCGTCAACAACGCGTCGCAGGCGCAGTTGAGCGATACCAATGTTCCCGTTAACCGATCCGGCGGTACGCCTGTCAGCCGCTACAACTGGAAACAAAACGCGGTCAATGTCGGCAACGATTACTTCTTCGAAAGCGTTCCGAGCGGCGGCACGTTCGGCGACAATTTCGTCCAATATACGAAGGCTGCGGGCGCTGAACCCATGGTGACCGTTCCACTGCTGGACTGGATCGCCCAACTGGGCGCTGGCAGCAGTACGCTGGGGAGTTTCTCCGTCGCGAAATACGGCCCTCAAAACAGCTCCGACGGCGATTTCGGCAGCGGCGTGAAGAAGGACGGCAGCTTCATTAAAGGGAACAATCCGAACGACGCGAACGTGGCGTCCAGCACGGCGTTTCAAGACGGTTGGGTGAAGCATCTCGTGCAGCAATTCGGCGCGTCCAACGCGAACGGGGTTCGGTACTATCTGCTGGATCAAGAGCCCGGCATCTGGCATTCCTCGCACCGCGATGTTCATCCCGTCGGCGCGACGATGCAGGAGGTTGGCGACAAGATGCTGGCTTATGCAACGATGATCAAGGCCAACGATCCGAACGCCATCGTCTGCGGTCCCGACGAATGGAACTTCGAAGGCTACCTTACTAGCGGGTATGACGGGCAATATGCCGACGAACACGGCTTCAATTTCAATCTCCATCCCGATCGCGATGCGCACGGCGGCATGGACTATCTTCCTTACATCCTCGACCAATTTCAGAAGAACGAACGGGCAGGGAATCCGCGTCTGTTGGACATTTTCGCGGTGCATTACTATCCGCAGGACCGGTTTAATTCCGGAGCAGGAATTTTTAGCGACGACGTAACGCCCGCCGTGCAAATGGCGCGAAATGTTTCAACGCGCTCGCTCTGGGATCCGAACTATTTGGATAATTCGTATCTCGGTGACAACGGCTACAAGATCAATCTGATTCCGCGCCTGAAAGGCTGGGTCAATCAGTATTATCCCAATACGCGCATCGCACTGAACGAATACAGCTGGGGCGCGGAAGGCCACATTAATGGTGCAACGGCTCAAGCCGACGTGCTCGGGATTCTGGGCCGCGAAGGCATCGACATGGCCTGCCGCTGGGAAGCGCCGGCAACCGGTTCGCCGGTGGCCAACGTGTACAAGCTCTATCGAAACTATGACGGCGGCAAATCCACATTCGGTGACACGAGTGTTTCGGCCACCGTGACCAATCCGGATAACCTCGCTGCCTTCGCCGCTGTGCGAGGTTTAGATGGCGCGTTGACTGTGATTGTCATCAATAAGGTGGCGACTGGCTCACAGCTGTCGATGGCCTTGAACAATTTCAACGCATCCAACGCCGCGCAAGTCTGGGAACTCACTGCTGCTAACACGATCAAGCGACTGGCGGACATGAGCGTGGCTGGCGGCAACCTGACGGCGAACCTGCCCGGACAAAGCATCACACTTTTCGTGATTCCATCAGCGGTGCCGATGCCGGGTCTGCACATTCAATCTGCGGCGCAAGCAATGCCCAACCCCGCGCAAACAGTTACCTCGGTGAACTTCTCCGTTGTCGCCACCGATTCAAACGGTGACGCGCTGACGTACCAATGGTCTTTCGGCGACGGGTCGCAGGCGACCGGCGCGAACGTTCAGCACTCTTACGCCGCTGCGGGGGCATACGC
>JANXLS010000491.1 GCA_025355035.1 Planctomycetota bacterium
CAAGGATTCCTGCACGGTCATGTGCATCACGGGCAACGGACTGAAGACGCTCGATGCCATCGTTGAACACATGCCGAAACCTGATGTGATCGACGCAAAGCTCGGCGACTTCGAAACGCTGCTGGAAGAAATGAAAAAGCGCCCGAAGAAGTAAACTATTTGTCATTTGGCATTTGTGATTTGACATTTGCCATTTTACAAAGGCGGCAGTGCCATGCTTTAAAAATGACAAATAACAAATGCCACATGTCAAATGACCCATAAGCCGTTTAACGCGAAATCCAAAGGAGTTATCAAATGTCCGTAAAAGTCCGCATTCCGGAAGTTCTGCGCAAGTTCACCGGCGGCAACGATCAGGTCGCTGTCGAAGCGACGACCATCGCCGAGATGATCGAAGCGCTGGAAAAAAATCACCCTGGTCTCAAGGAACGCATCTGCGACGATAAGGGCAACGTCAAGCGCTTCATCAACGTCTTCGTGAACGAAGAAGACATTCGCTTCCAAGACAATTTGCAGACGAAGCTCGAAGCCGGAGCCGACGTGTCGATCCTTCCCGCGATCGCCGGTGGCAGCGAAAAAAAAAAGACAGATAGCGCGGTCGTCCGCCGCGTCTATCTGAACTTCACAAAAGAAGGCGTCACACAACCGATCATTTACCACGTGATCAAAAAGTTCGACGTGATCCCCAACATCCGCGGCGCGTCGATCACTGAAGATGTGGGCATCATGAGCGTCGAATTCAGCGGCCCGCGCGAGGAAGTGGATAAAGCGATCGACTGGATCCGCAAGCAGGGGGTCAAAGTCGATCCGATTGAAATGAATGTGGTGGAGCCGTAGGACTGTCTCATCGTCTGGAAATCTGTGGATTTGGCTTTTGCCAACGAGGCGGCGCGATGTGGCCGTCTCCACGCTTGAAAGGCATGGATGCATGGAGTCGCCGCTACTGCGTTTCACAACGGAGTGCCATTTCTGTCGTCAGACAACGATTTTCGCGTATTTGAACCTGCAATGTTTGTGTTCACTTTGCGCGATTTGCCTCGAGCAAACTAGAGTTTAACTCAGTAATTATTCGTAGTGACTCTATTGTTTACCGAACAAATGAATTCGGAGAAAAGATCTACTACAATGAATCTCGACCGCTACAACCGCCAGGTCCTTCTCCCCTTCATCGGCGAAGAAGGCCAACGAAAAATCTGCAATTCGACCGCTGTCGTCGCCGGATGCGGCGCGCTGGGGACCGTCATCGCCAACGTGCTCGCGCGCGCTGGTGTTGGGACGCTTCGCGTCATTGACCGCGACTTCGTTGAGCAGAGCAATTTGCAGCGCCAGGTGCTCTTCGATGAGCAGGATGTGCGCGAGAATATGCCCAAGGCCGCTGCGGCGGAGCGCAAGTTGAAGCTCATCAACAGCGACATCAAGATCGAAGGCATCGTCACCGACATCAATCCGGCCAACGTCGAAGAGTTGATCAAAGGCGCGGACGTCGTCGTCGATGGCGCGGACAATTTTGAGACGCGCTTCGTGATCAACGACGCCTGCGTCAAGCACAACATTCCGTGGGTGTACGGTGCCGCTGTCGGATCGACGGGCATGACGATGACGATCATCCCGGGGCAAACGCCGTGCATCCGCTGCCTCTTTGAAACTGCTCCGCCGCCCGGGATGACGCCGACGTGCGACACCGCTGGTGTGCTGGGAGCGCAGACGGGTTTGATCGGAAATTACGAAGCGTCTGAAGCGTTGAAGATTCTGGCGGGCAAACGCGAGAACATCAACACGCGCTTGTTCTCGATTGATTTGTGGTCGAGCGAGATGCATCAGTTCAAGATCGCGAAGGCGAAGGACGTGGCGAATTGCCCGTGTTGTAAGCAGCGTAATTTTGAATTCCTCGAAGGCCAGGGCGCGAGCACCACGACGGGATTGTGCGGCCGCAACGCCGTGCAGATCAACCCGCGCAACGGATCGAAATTGGATCTTGCCGAAATGGCCGCGCGACTTCAGGGTGCTGGCGGAATCACGAACATCACGGTCAATAAATTCCTGCTGAGGTACAACGCCCCCGGCGGCGATGATGGCACGGGTTTGGAAATCACCGTCTTCCCGGACAGCCGAGCGATCATCAAAGGCACGAAGAAAATCGCCGACGCTCGGACGGCATACGCGAAATACATCGGGGCGTAATTGAGTCGCATTTATAGATCCTATAGGGCTCATACGAGTTATGGGTCCCGAATAAAGGGGGCGACTTATGGCCAAAAAATCGATCGTCCTCGATGAAAAAGATCTTCGGAAATCCGCTGAGCGCATTAACAAGGCGTGGGAGGAGTTGCGGAAGCACGTATTGATGGGGCCGCTGGTTCAGCGCGCCAAACTTCGCATCATCGGCTACGAACCGCAGACCGCCGGAATGTTTGCGACCGTTCAGGGCAACGGTGAAATCTTCGCCAATCCCTACAATCATCCGCGCACCGTTCCAGAATGGGTTTTCGTGCTGTCGCATTGTTTGCTGCATCTTGCGTTCGGCCACACGCATCAAGCGGGGCGGGGGATGCTGTGGAACATCGCCTGCGATTGCGTCGTCAACGAATTCCTCGCCCGGATGAAAATCGGCACGCAGCCGGAAGGCATGCTGCGCCTCCCGTCGGGCATGCCTAACAACGAAGACAAGCTGTTCCAAATGTGGACGCAAAACGGTTCCCCGCCGAAAGGCGATACGACCAACGGCACCGGCGTGGACATGTTCGCGGGGGCAGGCAAAGCGAACTGGGCCGACATTTTTGCGCGAGCCATCCGCAACGCCGCGCGCAGAACGCTGAATGCTGCGGGTGGCGACGAAGTCATCACCCCAGCACAAATGGCGCGCGCGTGGTTCGTCAAAAACTATCCGCTGTTGGGTTCCGTGCTTCAAAATTTCACGCTGGACGAAGACGCGAAATATTGTGAACGTCTCGGAGTTCGGATCGCTGCCGTGTCGCCGTCCCAGCGCAAGATTCTGATTAATCCCGGATGGGCACTGAACGACTTCGAACTCCGCCACGTCCTCGCACACATGGCGATTCACGCCGCCTTTCAACATCCTCAGCGCCGCAAGCAGCGCGATCCGTTTGTGTGGAACCTCGCCTGCGATTATTGCGTCAACGAATGGATCGACAAAATGCCGCCCGTCGCGCGCGCATCGAAACCGCCGGCGGAAGGGCACTTGCGTTCCGTGATCTACGACGGCCTCGCGCCCGAAGCCATCTACGAGCGATTGATTGAAAACCCAAAGGCCGCGCACAAACTCGTCACGCTCGCCGGGCAGGATGTCTGCGACATCATCGTCCGCGACGTACCCGTTTATGCCGGAGGCGCCAAGGCGGCGATTCGTCACCCACGCTGGGATCGATTGTTGCTCGACGCCTTGTTGCGCGGTTATCAGATCCACACGGAATCGGGAAAAGGCACGTTGCCGTTTGCGCTGCTCGACGAAATGCGCGGACTTGAAAACCCACCCTTGCCCTGGGACGTTCAACTCGGTCGCTGGTTCGATGAACACATCCCGCCGATCGAACGCATTCGAACTTATGGCCGCCCGTCGCGCCGCCAAAGTTCCACTCCCGACATCGCGCGTCCGCGATACGTCTGGCCGGAATTGGAGAACATTGTCAAAGGTTCGTTCGGATTGATCGTCGACACCAGCGGTTCACTGGACCTCGTGTACGTCGCGCTCGCGTTGGGAGCGATCACGACGTACGCCTTGTCGCGCAGCATTCCATCCGTTCGTTTGGTGCTCAGCGGCGCCGACGTGATCGACGCCGGGCAAACGTCGTGCGACGAATTGGCCCAAGCATACACGAAATCCGAGCGCGCCAATAGCACGATCCAGCCCGGCATTGAGCTACTCGACAAAGCCCGGGACTTCGCCGAAGACGCACCGATTCTGATCCTGACCGCCGTGCCCTGCGATCGCGTCAAAACGCACCGTACCCACGCCTATCTCATTCCCGAAGACGGCCGATTGACGTACGCATCAAACGCCACCATCATCGAAATCATCGCGGAGAATGTGGATTAAACGTTATTGGTGAAATTCGAGTTTTTCTTCGTGGATACAAGGCTCATTTTTCTCATGTTGGCGGGATGGGTTTGGAATGGGCGACTTGGGGTCATTTCGCAGCCATTGGACACACCTATGTCAAAAGTCGAAAATTCATCCGTTGAATACGTATAGAAAGGAGGCATTGAAACGGGAGAAATTTAACGGCTTTAACATCGAATAACGCGAATTGACGCCAATAAACGCTAAAAAACCTATGGGCATCCAAATAATGGCGGCGAGATGGATGCGCATTTTTAGTATGGGTTGGATTGAAATATATCGATATTATAATATTGCGCACATATGTGCAATTTATGGAACGGTTATGAAATCGTGAAATGGGTGATATGCACCTACGTGCAAGTTTGGGAACGATTAAGATGAGAGAAACGGCAAGCAAGAAGGTCGTTTGAATACGGCGGCAAGGCATTGCACGTATGTGCAACTTGTGGAACGGGGTTGAGAGGGAAGCATTTTTCACGCAAAGTCGCCAAGGTCCGCAGAGACGCAAAGAAGAGCTAATAAAAACTCTTAGCGTCTTCGCGGATCTCAGCGTCTCTGCGTAAAAAAAAGAAAGTATCGGTTTAAGAGAAGATTGGGTTTAAGCGTAAAAATGGATGATGATTTGGCGTTAAGATTTTGTTGAATAGTCAAAGAATTATAGGTAGAATTAAAACGATTCGTCCGACCACCATTATTGGAAAACAAGAGCGATGCTTACTTCATTCGATTGCCGTTTCGCACGACAGCTTTCACTTTTCGCGCTTTGTTTCGCATTCATTGGAACGATTGTTCCCGAAATTCATGGTGGGGAAAGCGCGCAATCGCCGCACTTCATTCGGAAGCGGACTCCGTTACCGGCTGAAGCTCAAGCAGCGACCCAACCCCGCCTGGACGTTCTTTCCCGCGCGACAGGGTTGGTTATTACGCCGAACTTCGGCACGTCAATCACAAACAACGCGCGCGCGGCGGACATCATGGCCACGATCAATTCGGCGATTGCGTTTTATCAAAGCAAATTCAGCGACAACGTGACCGTCGTGATTCAGTTCGAAAACGTGAGCTCGGGTCTGGGGATGAGCAACACATTCACGATCACAAAGAGTTATTCGTCGATCCGGAGTGCGCTGGCTGCGCAGTCTCACTCCGCCGATGACAACACGGCACTCGCTCATCTTCCCAGCCAAACGAACGAACCGGTGACGAACAATGCGAACATCAGTATCACGACTGCCAACGCTCGCGCCCTGGGCTTCAACGCCAGCTCCGGAGCGGGAAATCCCGATAGCACGATCAGCTTGAACGCGGCCATCTGCAACATTCTTCCCAGCGAAGCAAATTCAAACAAGTACTCGCTCTTTGCAGTCACTTGCCATGAAATCGACGAAGCGCTGGGACTGGGTTCCAGTCTCGATTTCTCCGGTTCGTCGGAGATATCCATAGAAGATTTGTTCCGATACGACGGTAGCGGAAACCGAAGTTCCAACAGCGCGCCGAATGCCGTTTCGTATTTTTCGATAGACGGTACGACGCAGATCGTTCAATTCAATCAAACGCCCGGAGCGGACCGGGGCGATTGGTTCAGCCCGGGCGGTCAGACGCCGCGCGTTCAAGACGCGTTCGCGACTCCCGGATCGTCACCGGTACCTGCCGAAGAATTGCGCGCGCTTGATGTCATCGGCTGGACACTGTCATCGCAAGGTCCTCCGAGCACAGTCAATTTGGCCGCCGACACATCAGTCTCGTTCACCTATCCGAACACCGTCACGGTCGGAAAAGCAATTGCTGTTTCCGCAGCAGTCAAGAACACCGGCACGTCCGCGAGTGGCGCGTTTTCTGTACGGTTTGCGTTTTCAACTTCGATAACCGGATCGACCAGCGACGTGACAATCGGTTCTTCCAGCATCAGTGGGTTGGCTGCTGGCGCCTCGGTACCCGTTTCGTTTAGCGGTAATTGTCCGTGGATTTCAGTCGGCAGTTACTTCGTGATCATGACGATCGATCCAGCAAACGCCGTCGTGGAAACGAATGAGAACGACAATGTTTCGGCGAGCTCCACGAAGGTCGCGGTCTCCGCTTCCAATGCGCTGCCGCCGGTGATCGGTTCGGCCGCCAACGCGACTCCGAATCCGACCATGATGGGCCAGTCGGTTACGTTCAGTGTTTCCGCCACAGATCCCAGCAACACCACGCTTACTTACATGTGGGATTTTGGCGATGGAACGATTGGATCCGGAGCCAGCACCACACACGCGTATACAAATCTCGGTACATTCAATGCCGTCGTCACCGTTGCTGATACGCTCGGAGCCTTTTCTACAAGCAATGTAAGCGTCCTGGTGGCGCTTCAGGTTGTTCAGGCGGATGACGTCAAGAAGAGCTTCGGATTGGGTTTCACTTCGGGTAGCGATAAGATTGACGTGGTTTTGTTCCACGACTCTTTTTTTGATATAAACGATGGAACGGCGATTGGGTTTGTGATTGGCGACCCGCCGTCAGGAAAGAGCACTGTCTTCGACACCGGCACGCTTTCGCGCGGAAAAGGTTTTGGCAATTTGGGCAAGTTCGCGCTCAGCACACGAAATGGAACGTTGCGTTACACTGCGACGCGCGTTCAGCTCCAGTCACTCCTTGCTCAATTTGGTGCTGGAAACACGTCGGGAACGGCGGTTGTTCCGATCTACTTTCAAATTGGCAACGGCTACTTCGGCGGGACGTACAGCTTCTCCTACACAGTTCGCGGAAATAACGGCACCGGCAGGTAGCGCGGCCGCTGTTCATGTTTTTCTTTTCGACTTTGCGCGTTTGCGAGAGAAATTGAGCGCGCAATCGACTAGAATGCGGACATGGGTACAACAAAAATAGCTCCACGTTCCGTTCCGATTCGGCACAAGATCAAGCAACTGCCGTCCTCTCCAATTTCAGCCGCTCGCCGCGAAAACACGCCGGGACTTGTTCAGACGAACTATCCGACCGTGGCTCTTGTCGGGCGCCCGAACGTTGGGAAATCGAGCATCTTCAATGCGCTGCTGAAACGCGAGATCTCCATCACCGACGCCCGCGCCGGCACCACGCGCGATCGTGTGTTGCATCCGATTGTTCTCGATGGCAAACCGTGCGATCTCATGGACACCGGTGGCATCGGCATTGTCGACGCGCAGATGCTTTCCGCCGAAATCGAATCACAAATTCAGAAAGCCATCCATGCCGCGACGATTCTCGTTCACGTCGTTGACGCGCAGGACGGACTCACGCCGCTCGATCGCGAAGTCTCTGCGCGCCTTCGGAAACTCAATCGCCCGATGCTGATTGCCGCGAACAAGATCGAAGGCAAAGAAGCAAAGATCTCCGTCTCCGAATTCAGTGAACTCGGCATTGATCTGGTCATTCCCGTTTCAGCGCTTCACCGTCAGGGGCTCGACGATCTCGAAGAAGCCATCGCCTCGATCATGCCACTGTGCGATGAGCGCGGCGAGCAGTGGGAAGAGATACCGCGCATCGCCGTTGTGGGTCGCCGCAATGTCGGCAAGAGCAGTTTCTGTAACGCGCTCGCAAAGGAAGAACGCACGATCGTTTCGTCGATCCCCGGGACGACGCGCGACTCCGTCGACGTGCTGCTTGAAAAAGACAACCAGCAATTCGTGCTTGTCGATACCGCCGGTTTGCGCCGCATGAAAGAGCCCGAAGGCCCGGTCGAATTCTTTTCGCAGGTCCGAACCGAACGCGCGCTGCGCCGATGCGATGTCGTGATCTTAATGCTCGCGTCGAAGGAAGGTATCAGCACAACGGATCGAAAACTGTGCGATCAAATCACCGAAGAGTGCAAGCCGGTGTTGATCGTCGTCAACAAATGGGATGAGAGCAAAGGCGTCGATACGGGTGTGTATCTAAAATACATCGAAGAGCGCCTCCCCGCGCTGCGCCATTCGCCGGTCGCGTTCACATCCGCGATCACCGGAACGCGCTGCTGGCAGGCGATTGATGTCGCGTTGGACCTCTACCGCCAGAGCAGTGTTCTCGTCCCGACACCTGTTTTGAACAAGGCCATTGAGCGCGCGGAATTCGAACACGAACCGCCGGCCAACAAAGGCTTCAAGCCGCGTTTGCTCTACGGCGTTCAGGTCGCCGTGCGTCCTCCGACGTTGGTGATTAACTGCCGTCATTCGGACAAGATCGACAAAAAGTACGGGCGCTATCTGCAAAATCGACTGCGCGAAATTCTTGGCTTGGACGAAATTCCGATCCGTATTTTCTTGCGCGATTCGCCGCGCTAACTTCTGGGCCGCATGCTTTCAGCCGGCCAGTTTGTTCGAAGCCTCAGCTCGCGATTCGTTCTTTCTTCGCATTCAGTAATAAAAAAAGGACCGCATTTGCGATCCTTCTTTTCGTTCAATTTATAAATCCGAATCGGTTTATTTGTGTGCGGCCGGCGGCGTTGCCGAAGTTTGGAAAGCGTGAGCCTGACCATCGCCGTTGTGAGCCAACTGATCCTTCTGCACTTTCAAGTTGTTCGGGAGAATCACGATCTCGACGCGGCGATTCTTGGAGCGGTCGGCGGCTGTTCGTTCCGGCGTGACCAGCGGCTGACGGTCGCCGTAACCGGCGGTGTACATCTTTCCGGCCGGTATTCCGCCGCGCTTGGCGAGGAAATCATAGACCGCAGCAGCGCGAGCCTGAGAGAGCGCCATGTTGTCCGGATACTTGTCGCGGCTGTGGACGACCGGCGTGCTGTCTGTGTGGCCTTCGATGCGAATCGCGTTGTTCGGGAACTGCTGGCGAATCGTGGAAGCGATGCGCATCAATTGATCAGAACAGCCAGACTTCAATTCACCGCGACCGGGTTCGAAGAGCACCGATCCGGCGACGGAAATGTGAATGCTATTGTCACGATGCTTCGACATTCCGATGCCGCCCTGCTCCTGAGGCACGCACTGATTGGGCTGCGTGACGACTATCGTGCCACCGCCACGGTTCATATTCTTGACCAACCCTTCGAGCGTTCCGAATTCGCCTTGAATTGCGACGAGGCGTTCATTCTGTTGGTTCATGATCGACGCGTTCTGCGCCATTTGTTGCGACGTTCGCGTTGCCATCTGTTCGTTCTGAGAAGCGAGCTGGCGGTTGAGTTCAGCTGCCTTCGCTGCCTGTTCGGACGCGGCGCGAGCCTGCGCATCGGCGGACTGTCGTTCGGATTCCGCATTCGCCATCGCTGCTTCCTGGCGGCGAATCGTGTCGTCTTTCGCGGCGATCGCCACGTCTTTTTTCGAAGTACACCCGGCCGACAGAAGGATCACCCCCGCAGCCAGCGCGCTTGTCGTCGCTGTCTTAATCCAGCTCATCTGATTTCCCCCTTAGCCGGGACTCCCGCATCATGAGCGAAAAAGTCCAGCCCCTTTTGAATCACTCCAATGCCCAAGCGTTCCCCACGAACGCGTTTTGTCATTGGTTTTAAAATGATCGGAAGAGGTATGAGCGATCTAAAGGAGTAATTGAAATAATTTGAAGGATTTCAGCGGAAGCAATAATAAATATCGGACGAAGCCACATGCGACTTCAATAAATTTCGACCGATAATGTATTCCCTTTCAAACAGCCTCGATTTGCAGCTCTTCACACGGCCGAACAAGCCCCGCCAGCGCGAGCGCCCCGACATAGACCGGCCATCCCATTTTCGCAAGTCGCGCGAGGCGTTGCTCGTATCCGTACTGGGCAATGCGAATTGATTCGACGCGAAATCCAGCCCGCTCGACGAGGTTTCCAATCGTTTGCGCCGTCCACGAAAACAGATGCATGTTCGGCTCGCCGCGCAAAAACGATCGCCCGTGTTCGAACGGAACGTAAAGCAGCAAGCGTCCGTTTGTGACGACTTGACGCTTCAGGGTCGTCAGCGTGTCGAACGGATTTGCAACATGCTCCAAAACGTGGTGACACAAAACGACCGAGAACGTTCTGTCGGAAAGTTCCGACATGTCGTGAATAAATTCGATGCCATGCGCCGCGCACTTCGCTTCAGCGACAGGCCCTGGATCATAGCCCATTTTCTGCGCGCACGTCACGTACCGTAAATTTAGCGCGGTGCCCACACCGAATTCGAAGACCGTGTCGCACGCCGAAATCAGCGGCTGAAGTTTTTTCGCGCGCCGCGTCGCAACAACGTGCTCGACATACGTGTCGGACTCAAACACACGCTCGTGATACGCGCCCTCGGTGTAGCGAGAATCGATAGCGTCTTTTATTGTGTTCGGCTCAGCCATATCTCAACCTTTAAACGCAGATCTCGTAATTCCCAGCATCTTTGCGCGTCATCAATCGCGCGGATGCCGCTGCATTTCGCGCAGAAAATAACGCACCCATTTTGCCGACAACTCGCCCGGATCAGCCGTGGACAGTTTCGCCGTGCCGCATGCCGCCGCGCGATCCAGCATTTGTTCTGGACGGATATCGCCCTCCAGGATGCTCCAAAGGATTCCCGCAGTCGCCGCGTCGCCGCAACCCGTTGCAGAAACGCGTGTGAAAGTAGCGCCGAGCTTCGGCGGTTCATCGACATGAATGGAAGCGCTGTCCGCAATCAAAGCGCCTTTCGATCCCAGCGTAATCACGATCCGTTTCGGCGCATTTTTTCCTCTGAGCGTAGCGTCCAAATGTTCGCGATGCCGGGATTCATTTCCATCAAATGGGCCACCACATTTCAACCACAGACCGATTTCCGCCGCATTACCTTTCACCACGTCGATCCCCGCACCAAACGCCGCGTCAAGCGCCGCCCCATGCGTGTCCGCAACAATCGCATGCGCCCCGAGTTCGCGCGCGATTCTGAAAATCGCGTTGAGCACCGGCGGTTCTACGCCAGCCGGAGCCGATCCGCAAACCGCGACGACGTCGCCCTTCCGTACCGTCTTTTTCCAGAACGCAAGGAACTGCTTCTGTTCCTCTGCGCTCGGAGAAGCCATCGCTTCTTTGATGTGCGTCTCGCCGCCGTTCACGTCGAGAAACGTATGCGCGAATCGTGTTGGAACGGGCCGCTTTTGAATCGCCGCGCGTACAGCGCTCAATTCAAACAATCGTTTCTTGAACCACGCCGCTTCGTCAGCGCCCAGCCACGTCGCAGCGACAACCGCCGTCGCGCTTCCGCAAATCGCTTTCAACGCTCGCGCCGTATTGACGCCTTTTCCGGCGGGCACCGCCAACTCCAGCCGTCCGTCGAACGTATCGCCCGGACGTAGCGATTGAATCCGAACGACGCGGTCAATCGCCGGGTGCAGCGTGAGAGTTACAACGCGACGCGTTGATGTCATGCTATCGTTTCCGATCTGTGAATACGCGAATCAACTATAAAAATTGCAATGCAAAGCACAAAATAAAAGACGCGCCCGACAATGATACCCGTCGGCGAAGCGAAAATCCCCCAGCTCGAAACGAGCCCCACCGAGACTCCGATGCCGACGATCGCCGCGAGGATATGACATGCCGCGAATGCGCGCAGACGACCTAAACATATCAGCGCCGATGAGAGTGGAACGCTCGCCAAAACCAACGCCAACCGCCACGTATCGATCATTAAAATCGTCGGCGTGGAATCCGCAAGGCTTTTAAAAAAATGCCTCACGATCCACGAGCAAACGATCGGATACGAGAGCGAAATCACAACGCCCGCGAGCGCACACGCGCCTGTCGCAAGCCAGATCATACGGCGGAACGCCGGACCTTCGTGCGAATGCAGCGCCAGCCGTGCGTGCAAGATGGCCCCCGGAGCGATCACGAAACTCGTCGCACCGATGGTAAATTGATTCGAGAGATACAGACCGCCCGTCTCTGCTTCGCGCCCGAACGCGCGCATGATCGGCAGGCCGCAATTGAACAGAACCTGCTGCGCGAACATCGCCAGAGCCATCGGTGCCGCATCCCGCCACAACGCGTACGCGTCGCCGACCGGCACCGGCCAAAGCGGTGCGCCCGTTTTGCGATAAATCCAAATCTGTTCCAAAATTAATTCCGGGAGCACACAAATCAAATGAAGTTCGACCGCGAAAAGGGGTGTGAAGCGCTCCGGACAATACACGCCGATCAGCAACAAAATGCCGAGATAAATCGTGTGACGGATAAACGCAAAAAGCTGGCACGTCGCCGTTTTTCCACGCGCGTCGAAAATCGACGGAATCGTAAACGCCAGGCACACCCCATCCGCAATCCCGAGAAACACCAGCAGCCGTTCGCCGGGTTCATTCCAACACAGCGCGACCGTCGCCCCGACGAAGAGCGTGAACAGCGACGCCAGTTGCTTTTGCCTCAGCAACAGACCGAGCAATCGCCGCGAATCGTCCACGTTTCCGCGCACGAATTTGACGGTCAGCAACTGATCCATTCCCCATTGGATAAATTGCGCCGCAAAGACGCTCATCGACATCGCCAGACCGAAGCGCCCATACCCGGATTTGCCCAGCCGTTGCGAGACCAGTTGCATTGCGACCAGCAGCAGCATCTGGCATCCGAGCATCAACAACGTCGCCACGCTCATCTTTTTCAGAACACCCTTGAACATTCAGTGGCCTCGAGGAACGTGCATTCCGCAGACGATGCGTTCGATTTTATTTTGCGGCGCGGCGAACGAAGCTTACACTACTCGCCATGAGCGAATTCAAATCCGGCGATAAAGTCCTTCATGCACTCTTCGGCCACGGCGTCGTGGCGTCCATCGCCGGCTCCGGCCGGGACGCGCGCATCACCGTCGATTTTGCGTCCAGCGTCGGTCGGAAAAAACTGCTGGCATCCGTCGCCAATCTGCAATCCGCTGATTCCATCGGTCTCGCGCCGCACTCATCATCGGGTGCAGATGGATGGTTTGAAGTCCTCGAAACTACGCTCGCTCCGCGTCGCGGCCGCCGGGTCGACGGCATTCGAACGGGCGACTCCATTCGTGCGGAAGTCAGTAAATCCGAATTCTGGATCGCCGTCCGCGAGCGCCTGCGCCG
>JANXLS010000513.1 GCA_025355035.1 Planctomycetota bacterium
CTACGGCGTCGCCGTCCCCAACGGAATCGTCGCCTTCACAGCCGCGGAAGCCGAAGCCGCTTTCACAACGCTCGGCACGCCCGTCTGCGCCATCAAAAGCCAAATTCACGCCGGCGGACGCGGCAAGGGCCAGTGCTACAGCCCCGCCGACCGCAAGCTCGTCATGGAAGGCGGCGTTAAGATCGCCAAGTCCGCAGCCGACGCACGCGACTTCGCATCCAAGATGCTCGGCAACGTTCTCGTCACGAAACAGACCGGTGAAGCCGGGCGCATCGTCCGCCGCGTCTACGTCGAAGCCGGCAGCAACATCGCCCGCGAACTCTATCTCTCGATCGTGATCGATCGCTCCCTCGGCCTGCCCGTGATCATGGCCAGCACCGAAGGCGGCATGGACATCGAAGAAGTCGCCGAATCGCACCCCGAAAAAATCATGCACGTCTCCTACGATCCGCGCGAAGGCCTCTGGCCTAACCAGGCTCGCCGAATCGCGTTCTTCCTCGGCTTGAGCGGCGACGCTTTCAAGAGCGGCGTTCAATTCCTCATGGCCATGGCCAAAGCCTTCTCCGATCTCGATTGCTCGATGGTCGAAATCAATCCGCTCGTCGTCACCAAAGATGACAAAGTCATCGCGCTCGACGCCAAGATCAACTTCGACGACAACGCGCTGTACCGACACAAAAATGTCGAGGAACTCCGCGACGTCCATGAAGAAGATCCCAACGAAGTCGAAGCCAAGAAGTACGACCTCAGCTACATTCAGCTTGACGGCGAAATCGGTTGCCTCGTAAACGGCGCCGGCCTCGCGATGGCCACGATGGACGTGATCAAATTGTACGGCAGCAATCCCGCTAATTTCCTTGACGTTGGCGGCGGTGCCACCCGCGAAAAAGTGACCGCCGCGTTCAAGATCATTCTCAGCGATCCCAAAGTCAAAGCGATCCTCGTCAACATCTTCGGCGGCATCATGAAGTGCGACGTCATCGCCGACGGCGTTATCGAAGCTGTCAAGGAAGTCAACCTGACCGTCCCGCTCGTCGTCCGTTTGGAAGGCACCAATGTCGAACTCGGCAAAAAGCGCCTCGCCGAAAGCGGCCTGCCCATCCAGAGCGGAAACACGCTCAGCGAAGCAGCGCAATTGGCCGTCAAAGCCGTTAAGAAGTAA
>JANXLS010000530.1 GCA_025355035.1 Planctomycetota bacterium
GCTGCTGCTGACCCTGATCCTTGCCAGCGCCCTGCCCCTGAAAGCTCCCGGCTCCTCCTGGTCCCACCGCCTCTGGATCATCGCCCTGGCCCTGGGTGCCTTGACCCTGCCCCAGCTTTGGTTCCAGGGCCTTTCAGCCAAGGGCGGCATCTATGGCCTGAATCTGGCGCTGACCCTAGCCTGCCTCGGCCTCTTTTGGGCCGCGCGCGACGGCCGCTCGCCACGCCTTCTGCGCCTTGGCGCTTTGCTTGCCGGCTTAGGTCTAGCCGACCATTACATGTCCTTCATGCTCTTCATGCCCAACCGGAGCTACGATTTCAGTGGATTTCGTTTCAGCCTTCGGATGCGGCTTGGTTTCCGGCGCTTTTTCAGCGGCAGGCTTTGCTGCAGCCTTCGCTTCCGGAACCTTCGCGTCGCCCGCCTTTGCTTCAGCCGGCTTGGCTGCAGCCTTGATCTTGTCGGCCAACTTCTTGTCCGCATCAATGCGCTTGAAGTTCGGCGCCTTCTTCTTCGGAGTGCCACCCAGCCACGTCACCGTGCCGCCCGCCTTCTCAATCTTTTCAATCGCGCCCTTGCTGAACGCATCCGCCGAAACATGCAGCGCGACCGTCAATTCGCCATCGCCCAGAATCTTCACTGGGCGGCGGTTGTTGCGCGGTTCTTTCTGTTCGACCGGTTCCGGCTTGTTCTGAGCGGCGTTCTTGCCCTTCCGGTGAGCGATCTTTTCGTCGCTGCGTACGCCCGTCGATGGCAACTTCACGCCATCCGCCAACCCCTTGCTCTTCAATTCCTTCAAGCCCACCGTTGTGCCCGCCGCGAAGACCGACAAATCGCCGACGTTAACCGCCACAAACGTGACCTTAAACCGGCCGTTGCGGAATCCGCGTTTCGGCAAGCGTCGGAAGATCGGCATCTGGCCGCCTTCGTACGTCACCTTCATCGCATAACCCGAGCGCGATGTCGCACCCTTGATACCGCGACCCGCCGTCTTGCCCAATCCGCTGCCCGGACCGCGACCAACGCGTATCTTCTTCTTGTTCGACAAATCCGCTGTTCGAGCTTGATGCAGTTGCATTATTTCAAAACCTTTTCATTCGAGACACAAGCACTACACCATCCGTGTCGCTTGTGCGGGAACGAATTCGAAATTCGTTCCCTCGCCTGAGCTCGAGCCGCTAACCATCCGCAGTCCCGGCCAACTATAAAACGGACGGCCCACCTGAATTGTTGAGCCGTCCAATAAATGCGGACGGCTCCAACGAGCCGTCCTGCGTTCAAATCTAAGCTTTTGCTGCTTCCGCGGTTGGCGCTTCAGCTGCTGCTGCCGCTGGAGCCGCTGACGCTGACGGAGGCGGACCACCGCGATCACCACCCGGACCACCGCGTCCACCACCCGGACCACCGCGTCCGCCACCCGGACCACCGCGTCCACCACCAGGGCCGCCGCGTCCCGGACCACCGCGTCCGCCGCCGCGTTCTTCGCGTTCGAACTTGGCCTTCGGCTTCGTCGCAGTCAAACTCGCAGCCAACAGCGCGTCAGGAGCAATCTCAACGCCCCGCAACGCCGCAATCGTTTCGCGATTGCGCAATTGCTTCAGGCATTCAAGCGCTGCCTTCACCAAATTCTTCTTGTTGTTCGATCCGCCCACCGACTTCGACAACACGTCATGGACGCCGATGCATTCCAACACAGCTCGCACAGCCTGGCCGGCAATGACGCCCGTACCCGGAAGCGCTGGCAGCATCACCACCGTCGACGCGCCATAGTTGCCGCGGACTTCGTGCGGAATCGTGCTGCCGAACGTCGAGACGCGCATCAGATTCTTCTTCGCGTCCTTCACTGACTTTTCGATCGCGTTCGGCACTTCGCGCGCCTTGCCGTATCCCACCCCGACAATGCCCGCGCCGTTTCCGATCACCGACATCACAGCGAATGAAAAGCGTTTGCCGCCCTTCACCACCGTGGCGCAGCGCCAGATGTCGATCACGCGCTCTTCAAGATTCAACCCAGCCGATTCAATTCGTTCGTTTGCCACTTGCTTGCTCCGCTATGTACTTAGTTGTGGTGCAGGCTTCCAGCCTGCATCGTCCGAATTGCAGGCTGGAAGCCTG
>JANXLS010000533.1 GCA_025355035.1 Planctomycetota bacterium
GCCTCCTCGGAGCCGCTCCCGACTACGCCAACGATCGTGGCGTCCGCGAACAAACCCTGAGCCGCTACTACCTCCCGCCAACGCCCGACTACCGCGACGCCTGCCCGACGTTCACCTCGCAAACCATGCTCGATTCGCTCAAAGGTCAAGGGGCGGTCAGAAACAGGGACGATTTCATCACTCTCGCCCGCGTCACGTGGTCGGTCTTTACGCCGCGCTTCCTGCACGAAAACATTGCGCTGAATTCCAAGCGCACCGAATACGTCACGCACGACTTAAACAATCAGCAGGCCGAGCAAAACAAATTCCGCGGCCCGTTCGATTACGACAAATACAACGAAGTTTACAGCGCGCGCCAGAGCGGTGACATCTTCCCCTTCGGCGTTGACCGCCCTACGCCGAAGGATTACGCCACCGTCTATCAGGACCAATACACGCAGCCTCATTTCAACCGCGGCGTCGAAGTCGAAATGCTCAACAAAGACCAGTTGATTGCCGGCTCCAACGAAACCTTCCCTGCGAGCGGCATCTATAAAAATAACGTCGGCACCTTCACCAACCCCGACTTGATCAACCGCTACATAGACGCCGGCGGAACGCCAACCGCAACCGCGCGCCTGACCCCCGCCGACCTCCGCTACCGCGTTCGCTTCCGCTACCCCGTCGACCAACTCGTCGACAAAGGGGCGGGCAAAAAAGACGGCGATTTCTATTGGGTCGACGCGACCAAACACTACCTCCTCGACACCCCGGTCTTCGACGACATTTCAGTAACGTATTTCATCACGCCAAAAATTCTGTCCTACAAGGTTCTGGGAGAATAAATCCCGAATGATCCCTTTATCCAATGGGAGGAGTTTCATGACTTTCACCACTGCCGCGTTGCGATGCTTTTTCGCCCCCGTCGTCTTCATCGCTCTGACATGTTGCGCGCCCGCGTTGAAAGCCGAAGATGCCGCGCCTGCTGACGAAGCCAAGGAGGCCGCCGCAGAAGTAGCAGCAGAGAAAAATCTCTCCGAAGCCGATCAAATCCTCGCCATCAAATCCGTCCGCGGAAAATTGTCACTCACGGGCAGCGACGGCGGCGATGAAGGGGGCGATGTGATTGGCCTGTTGACGGAAATCGAGGGCGACAAGACTTATCTATTGAAACTCGAAAAAAAGGAACTGTTGACGACGCTCCAAAAATCCAACAACACGATTGTGATGCTGCATGGTAAATTGCGCAATAAAGGGAAGTACCTGATCGTTTCGTCAATCTCCGAAATCGGCGGTGCAGCCGCACCCGATCGAAAAAAACGCGGCGGGATTTGATCGCTCGAAATGTTTTTTCGTTCCGCTTATTCACGCGAGCCCGTGGGGCGGAGGAGGGGTGTCCGCAGAAAAATCCGCGCGCGGCCCGACTCCGTTAAACCGGCACCCATGTCGAAAACGTTGCAGCCTGTCCGCAGACGGTCCCGTTTTTATCCAGCAGATTCCAGATCAGCGCTTTTTCAATCCGAAAACGCTTCCCCGAACTCGCGATGCGAATCCCTTCGTAGCCCGACAGAAATCCGTCGCGCCGAACGCGCGTCATGAACTGCTCGCGTTCATCCCTGTGCATCGGTTCCGCCGTCTCACGCGATGGCATGCGCGTCAACCGATCCCAATCCATTTCCCAAAGAGTCAGCGCCGTCTGGTTGCCGTAATTCAAAATCGGATTCGCTTCCGTGCCGTGCGAAACGACGACAAACGGCGCATCAAAGAGCGCTTTTGCATCCATCGCCGGATCGCCGCTCCGAGCGATCAACTCCTGACCCGTCCAATGGCGATAACTATTGAGCATTCGTTGTACGTGCGCTTCGATCGCTGTCATTTCTATCTCACCTCTCTTTGTAGAAGTTTTGAGTTTGGGTAACGTCTCGCCGACTCCAAACTTGGCACTCCATAATCCAAACTCTAAACTCGCGCCCAAAGTCGCGCAAGTTTCACAACGGCATTGGCCTTTCACGGAATGACGCTAAAATCACAGAGTCATTCTCATTTATCCCGCATTCGACGATTGGCGGAATCATGCGTCCCGGCCGATTAATGTTCCCCTGTTTTCTCGCCCTCTTCTGCGTGGCGGTCCTCGCGCCATGGGTGCCTCTTGCCGCGCCGCTGGCGTTCGTTGGGAC
>JANXLS010000534.1 GCA_025355035.1 Planctomycetota bacterium
GCCCGCTGGGTGGGGAACACAACGGACATTTTCGTTTCGCCGGATGCGAAATCTTCGTTCAAGAAAACGAAGCCCGACTTTCGCCCGCGAATGGCCTTTTCAAAGAGCGGTTTAATTTCTGTGAAGATGGGTATCACGCGCTCGCGGCCAGTTTTTACGAGCCAGAACAGTTCAGGCTTCGACCGAATCATGACTGCGCCGGTTTCAAAATCCACGTCGTCGATCAGAAGATGCGTCAACTCGCCCACGCGCAATCCGTACGTGGCCAGCGTCATGAACATCGAATACTGCCACGGCGTGCAGGATTCAAAGAACAGTTTCTGTTCTTCGGCCGAAAAAATCTGACCGGCTGCAGTGGTCTCGCTACGGTCTTTCAGCTTGTCGATGGGAAAGGATGTGAAAGGGTTGTCCGTGTACGGCGGCAGATGCCGGCGTTTTGCGGCCCAATTGAACGCCGTCCGGCAGGTGCTCAGGATGAACTGGATGCCGCCAAGTTTGAAGCTGCCCTGCTTGCCGTTGGCCATGCCGTTGCGCGCGCGGGTCTGCTGACGGAGCCATTTGACGAAATCTTCGATCGTGGCTTGCGTCACCAAATCGATACCTTTGACGTTTTTCTCGGCGGCAAAATCCCGGAAATGTTCCAGAGCGGCACGGTAGCGGTCGCGGGAACGCAAGGCCAGTCCTTGAACGTCACGGGTGTATTCGATGAAGTTCGTGACAAGCTCGTCGGGCGAGATGCGTTCAAAGCCGATCGGCGATGGACGACCTTCCTGGATCGAGCCAGCAACTTTGTGGGCGGTTGCCCGAGCAGCAGCAAGGCTGCCTTCAACGGGCTTCCGAACGCTCTTTCCGTTTTCTCGAAAATAAAGGTAGTGCGCGAGGCCCCGCTTGTAGATCGTGACTTTGCCGATCCGCTCGACTTTTATGTCACGGGTGTGGCCACTGTCGGTCTGGCCGGTGTGTTTTGCTTTTGGCATGGATGAAGTCTCCCTGCCATCGTGAATTCTTTCACAAAAAGTTTCACAAATGGCTTTTAGAGAGACTACACTGATTTGGAAGTGATTGCAATGACTATGGTTGTAAAAGCGTTAACAATACTGACGGAGAGGCAGGGATTCGTTCGGGCCCAAAAATGCATCTCCAAGCACAGTCGGAAATTACAACGGAAGTCCATAAATGCGAAGAACTTAGCGGTTCCGATGGCCTCCCGACAGTTCCGGTTGTTTCCCCTCCTTTCGCATCAAAGTTAGCACAATTTCAGCACAATTTGAAGAACGCGAAGGCGCCCGCTGCCGCCAAGCTCGTGAACGCTGGCAGCTCCGTCAGCAAGCTGACTCGCCTCCTTCTGATTGTCATCTACGTTCGCTATAGCAGCGATATGCAGCGGGCAGAATCTTGCGCGGATCAAGAGCGCAAGGTTCGCGAGCATCTGGTCCGGCTGGGCATCGACCAAACCCACGCGGTCGTCATTTCCGACGAGGGGATTTCGGGCACGCGTGACGACCGGCCCGGCCTGCAGAATTTGATGGCCATGATCAAACGTGGGGAAGTCGCCCTCGTGGCTGTCGATGAACAGTCCCGCCTCAGCCGGTCGATGGGCGCTGCAGCGCTCATCCAGGATTTGACCTACGCCAACGTGCGGTTCATTGCCGTGAGTGAAAACATTGATACAGCGAACGCCGGCTGGGAGATTCCGGCGCAGATCATGGGCATGCACCACAACATGTCCAGCCGGGACACCGGGCGCCGTGTTTTCCGCGGGCAGGAAGGACGCATTCTTGACGGCAATGGCTCGACGGGCGACTTCTGCTTTGGGTACAAGTCGAAATACATCGACCCCAACTGGGCGCAAATCCTGGAAAGCGGTAAAAAGCCAAAGAAGGAAGTGGTCATCAACGACACCGAAGCCGCCACGGTTCTGCGCATGTTCAATTTGTTCGTGCAGGGCCATTCAATCAACTCTATCGCACGCGAGTTAAACCGGGACGGTGTTGACAAAGGCCATCGCTCAACGAAGCCGGGATGGCATCCGTACCAAGTGCGCCGCGCGTTGGCGAACAAAAAGTACATTGGCGTTTGGACATGGGGCGCGACGATGACAAAGCCTGACTCCCATGGCCGCAAGCGGCAGATTCCCGTGGGGCTCAATCGCAAAATAATCCGCGTAGAACGACCGCTACTCCGCATTGTTCCTCAAGACCTTTGGGATAAGGCGCAAGCGCGCTTCAAAACCTTGGATGTGAAATACGGGCAAAAGCCCGGCCAAGCTCGTCGCGGCCCGACCGCGCATTACACGGAAGTCTATCCGCAGCGGTTGCTCAGCG
>JANXLS010000605.1 GCA_025355035.1 Planctomycetota bacterium
TTGCGCAGTTCAATGTCCTGAAAGACGAAATAGTTGGACGCAATATAAACCAGCGTGGTTCCGGCCGACATTTGAGCGCCATCGAAGATCACTGTTTCGCCAGGATAGGAGCGCGCCGTGATGGAACCCGCTGCGGAACCGCTGCGGTAAAAATAGATTCCATTTGTTGGGGCGTACACACCGGCGCGGAAGTACACGGTGTCTCCTGCATTGTACAAATCGACACCTTTGTTGACCGTCGCCCACGGAGCGGCAAGAGTACCCGGATTGGAATCATTGCCGGTGGGGGAAACGTAATAGCTGGTTGCAGCGTGAACGAGCGAACAACCGCCGATGATCAGGGCGGAGAGGAAGGCGAGTACGCGATATGGAGTGTTTCTTCGCATGACTGACTCATTGTTTACTTCACAACGCACCTACTGCTGCACACTGTGCGTCCGAGTGTATATTACGCTATTTTGGAAGCAACGCAAGGTGCATCTTTCGGTTTTATCGGACTTTCGAAAGTATTTTATGCACCAATGGTGCACATGTAGTTCACGTTTAAACTTTGCCGCCGCTGATCTCATCCCCTTCCTCTATCAGTTATCTCAATACCTTGTTCCCAAACTTGCACTTGTGCGCCATTCTCGCCACCGTAGCCTCCCTGTAATTCATAATCGTTTCACAAGTTGCACATGGCGCATTCCTTCGCGTCTATTCGCGTTATTCGATGTTAAAGCCGTTAAAAACCTTCCCTCCATTAATAGTTGTGTTCAATTCGAACCGTTCGATGTCCCCATGCTATACAACGGATGAATTTTCGACTTTTGACACAAGTGTCTCCAATTGCCCTGAAATGACGTCAATTGTTCCGATTCACCCCTCACCGAGTATAGTCACGAAAATCAATAATATGGGTTGGCATTTAATTTTGCAGCCTCGGTGTACAATCTGAGCGTCACACCGTTCCGAATCTTGACCTCACCTGGGAGTGCCCGCCATGTTCGCTGCGAATTTCATTCGTCGCCCCTCGTTTTTTCGGAATCCGCGCCCGTGTTGGCTTGCGTTGGCGGCTGTGTTGCTGTGTTTTTCCGCTCGAAGCGAAGAGCTTCCTGCGGGACAGCGGGTCTTTTTTTCGGGCCACAGTTTTCACATGTTCATCGTGCCTCGTTTCGAGCAATTGGTGACGTCAGCGGGGATTCAGGGGCATCACACGGTAGGGACGCAGATGATTGGCGGCTCGAAAGTGATTCAGCATTGGGAATTGGCGGGCGAAAAAGCCACGGCCAAACCGGCACTGACCGGCGGCAAGGTGGATGTGTTCACCATGGCTCCGAACGTTTTGATGCCGGACGTCGGGATCGACAATTTCGTGGAATTAGGATTGAAGAACAATCCGGCGATGCGCTTTTATGTCCAGGCGTCGTGGGTGTCGTTTGACTCCATATCGGAAACGTCGCGGATTAACGACAATGCCAAACGCGACGAAACGGATCTGGATGCGTTGCAAAAAGCAGGCGATTCATGGAAGGCAAAACTCGAAGCGCAGGTCGATGCTCTGAACGCGAAATATGGAAAGAAATCCGTGTACATCGTGCCGGTGGGTGACGCAGTCATCGCGCTGCGGCGGCGCGTCAAGATCGGCGAATTCCCCGGCGTAGCCAAACAATCGCAACTGTTCCGCGACCCGATCGGCCACGGCCAAGGGCAGATCATGGCGTTGACCGCGTACTGCAATTTCGCGGCGATCTACGGAAAAAGCCCGCTTGGTTTGAAGCTCGACGAGCGCGGCGTTTCGGACGATCAGCACGCGATTTTGCAGCGAATCGCATGGGAGACGGTGTCGCAGTATGAACGCGCGGGCATTAAAAAGTAGGGAAGGGTGGGGGGCTTTATCGACTCACGCATTTCTAAAGTGACACGCAAGCGAAGCGAGTCGTTGCCCTTCAAATTCGACGCTCCTGTTTGACGTCACTGACGCAATTTGTAAAGTTGGAAATCATTATGCAAATTGCTGCGCTTTCAAACCAGGCCGATTTGACCGCAACATCACTCGTCGCTCAACCTCCTTTACGGTTCATAATCAGTTGCTTTGCCGAATTACGGAACCTGCGCCGCTCCTTCCGACGGCATCTCGCCCGTCGCCGACCGGCAATGCCGGATCAACACTCCCGCCGCAGACTTTTCGACGCGGATGCGACTGTCGGCAATTCCCGCCGTACAGCCCTCGACCACGACGTCTCGCAACGCGCCTTTGATCGAAATCCCGCCGCTGTTGTTCGCAGTGAGCCGCGCACGGCGGTGAATGATGTTTTGCGTGACCTGCCCGTCAAACGCGGTATCGGCTCTCTTCGGCGTTGGCTCGAAGGGGCGAGTGCCATCGATGGAACCGAGCGGCAACATGCTCTCGTCGCCGGCCAGAATGAAGAGCTTCAGAGTTTCTTGTGCGCGTGCGACGCCAACCGCCGCCGCGACGAGCAGTCCGGCCAGGAAAAGACGTATCATTCGAATGTTCTCCAAAATGAGTTCCTTTTACGCAGTTCAAGAATAAATAATTTGTCAGAAGCAGGAGGAATAAGGCGCTTTAATGGTTTTGA
>JANXLS010000616.1 GCA_025355035.1 Planctomycetota bacterium
ATACTTCCAATTGAACGGGTCGATGCTGTAGGCGTGCGCCCAAGTCATCAAATGGGTGCCGAAGGCGTAGCTCCAAACCGGGTTGGGTTCCAAGCCCTTCTTCCGAAATTTATCCACGTGCGTCATCGCCTCGGCAAATTGCTTTTCCGCCGAGCCTTTGCCGAGATACGCGCTGATCTGCTTCAGATCCTCTTCCGAAAGAGACTTCGGAATGTTCTTGGGCCGCGCACCGGCATTGATCTTCTTCCAATCCGAGTCTTTGTACTTTTCATAAAGCTCATTCAGATTTTTGATCTTCGTTTTGGGATCGTCCACCGGCGCAACAAAATAAAATTCCCCGGCCAGCAGATTCTCGAAGACATCCTTGTCCTTCTGAAGATACCAATCCACCAGCATATCGGCTTCGTTGACCAAATCGCCGCTGGTGCCGGAAGTGCCCCGGTCGGCGTTCTGGTAAAAACCGTCGCTGCGATTGATGTCTTTGAAGACTTTCGGCGCCAGCGGATAGCCGAAGAAATCGCGGACGAAGCGGAGCGTCTTCGGGTGGGCACTTGAGTACAGTTTTTTCCTGGACTCCAAAGCGGGATCGGCCGGGCCCTGGAACGACGTGTTGTCCGCTAGCAGGCGTTTCACTTCCCGCTCAAAATCGGCTTTCGAATTCAAGCGGTTTTGCATCGCGGCCTCAGCCAGCTTCGCGTCGGGCTTGCGGTCGCCGAAGGCGTAAGTGATCGCGTAACTGGCTTCCTGCGGCGACAGCTTCTTTCGTCCGAATTCGTCGGCATTCCCGCTGCCAAATTCAAGGCGGTACACGAACTCGGATTCCAACAGCACCGCCATCAACATCTGCCGCAGTCCTTCAGTATTGCCGGCCAGCCCAATGGCATTGCGCGTCAGGGCGAGATACTTCTTCGACTCGCCGTCTGCCGGCTCGCGCCTCAGCACGTTCTGAAACTGTTTCCGGATCGCCGCGCTCAATTCGTCGTCAGTGGGCGGAGACTTTTGCAGGACGATCTTTTGAAATTCCGGCTGCGTCGTCTTTGGAAACCACTTATCCCTCGGGTTCTCGATTTCATCCGCCTTCATTTCCCCGGCCAGCACACGAGCGGCATGAAGCTGTCTTCCGGAGATCCATTCCGCGTTCGACCGAATCGCAGCGAAATGCCCGCCGTCCAAATTTTCCAAGTCATAGTAACGCACGCCCGAGCGATCGGGCAGAACAAAGGGATTGGTGATGCCGGTGAAATTCGCCGCATTCCTCCGATCGTTGGGACTTAGCTCAAAAATGTCGAACATGCGCTCCATGTAAATCTGCGGGCTGACAAGCCATCTCCGCGCGGGGCTCCAGGGCTTTTCTTTGATCGCGCCGCTGAAAAGCATCTCGTGATCGACCCAGTTGCCGCGATCCGGATAACGCAGTTTGTCCGAAATATCGACGCCGCCAAGTTGGCGCACGCCATTGCGCGACCATTCTTCCAACAGTTTGCGCGCCGCGGAGGAAAGCGCGTCCCCATCCGGCGGCATCTGCCGCAGATACAATTGCTCCTGCACACGGTTCAATAGATCGAGAATCGCTTTTTCGCTCAGTTCGTCCGCTTTGTCGAACCGCACCTGGCCCTTCTGCTTTTTTTCGCCGTGGCAGTTGCTGCAGTTGACGGACAGCGCATCCTTCACGTTCGCTGGAATCGCGACGTAGCTGCTCCGATCAGCCTGGCTGGCCATGGCACTCAGCATAGACGAAAGGCACACGGCCAGACCCACGATATACCGCGCGGAATTCATAAGCATCCTTCTTCACGGGCGAAAAGTATTTCCCGCTCGACAATCCTTATACACGAGTGGATAAACTTATTATGGACATTTACCATTGAATTTAGGACATGCGTCGTGTGGACTCGATGATGAAGAGTGGCGATCTGGCAAACCCGTGACCTGAATTCAATTTAATTTGTCCGCATTTCAATGCTCCAGGATTGTACACTTATGGGAACATCGCATCATCGGACTTTCAAGCTATGGGCCTGGAATCATGCCGGGGCACGGGTTCGTCTTCAAAGGCGCGAAAGCAGGCAGCTACAAAGTATACATTGACAACCTGCGCATTCGACATCAAGACGGATCCACGACGCCGATTTGGACGGGTGGTCAAGATACCAAGGCACGCAAGATAGTTGATACGGAACTCTTCAAAGATATTAAATTGCGCGCCGTCAAATTAGAGGACATCGGTAAATAACCGTTGCCTGAAGGTGGTTGCAATCAAAGGAATAGCTGCGCACCTCCATTTATTACGTAATTTTGGGAGAATTCCATGAAACAATTGCTTGGTCTCATCACCGCCGTTTTCGCAATGACGGTCCTCCAGGGCGTCGTCCAGGCGGAAGACAAACGGGAAAAGGAGCCCCGTTTCAAAGGGGTCGAACTCTACAGTTGGAAGGACAAAGAAAACAACTGGATGTACGTTCTCGCCGAGGGAAGTAATGCGCAAAAGACCGAGAAGGAAATCAGGGAGGAGTACAAGGCGATTAAGGGCACCGCTGAACTGAAAAAGGCACTGGCTCTCGTGGCCGAAAAGGAGCAAGTCTTCTGGTCGAATCACCGCCTCAGCGGATTCGAATTCCCTCCCGAGGGCACGCGTAAAGAGATCGAGAAGGCCGCCAAAGAAGCGAAAATTGAACTCACTATTCTCAAATAGGAACATATGAGAACTGCAATTGTGACGCTTATCATTGGGCTGCTTACCACTTTTGCGGCAATGCACGCCGCGGATGCGCAGCAGCCTCCCGGAAAGCCCAACATCCTCCTCATCCTCGCCGACGATCTCGGCTACGGTGATGTGCGCTGTTACAACTCCGAATCAAAAGTGCCCACGCCGCATATCGACCGCCTCATGGCAATCAGCGTTCCTCGTGGCGCAAAGCGCATGAATTGCGTTACGCGGCGGACCGGCGCGGGATGCCGACCGCGCCGACATGCTCAGCCACGATGCTGTGGAATGTTTCCGAAGCGTTCACAGCCAGCCGGACATTTGCCACGCGCGACGACGCAGGCGGCGTGATTTCCACGTAGTCGCCAGCTTCACCGGCTCGGTGAAAGCGGAATTCCACGCAGCCGCGCGGATCGCTGACACGGCCCATGAGCGCATGAGCACCGGCGTCGGATGTGGAAACGGCTTCCAGGTACAGCACGCGGTTCTGCGGGGAGACGATCAGCGCGGCAAGTTGTGCACCCACATCGGCCACGATGTCGCCTTTGGTGTTGCGGGCGACGACTTCGAGATACGGCAATTCGGCGGGGTCAAGTTCGGCCAGGCCGAGCTTGGGGACAGGTTCAGATTCGACAGCAGTACTCATTCTTCATCTCCATTTTTGGGTTCTACTTGTAAACTGACATTGAATAACGATCCACTGGCGTATCATTGCCGATTCGTACGCAAATCAAAAAGGGGGCATTTGATGAAGCGCTTCCAGTTTTCGCTGGGAACGTTGGTTCTTGCCGTGCTCACAATCGCAGGTGGGTTGCTCGTTTGGTGGAACTGTGTGCCCTGGCGGCCAGCGTTTTCGCTGCCGTCTTACGGTTGGCCTGAAGAAGCGGAGTTCGTCACTGGTGACCAATGTATCGCCATTTATCGCCGCTGGTGGCGCGACGGGTACGAATTAAATAACGCGCCGGACGTCAGTCTTTACGATGCACGTTCCGGGAAGCAGCTACTTGAGTTGCACGCGACGTTGCCACGCCACAGTGATCCGAAGCGTGATATGCGTTTAGACGTACTCGACGATCCTCACTTTTTCTGCGTGAAAGAATCGAATTCTTCGCACGGTCTGAACCGCTTGCTAGCATTGCGGAGATTTACAGACGGGGACGATTTTCTGGCGCGTTATCCTGCTTTGGCCAACGTTCAGTTTTTCGGATTGCTATGCGATGCCACCCTCGCCATCATCAGAGAGGATGCCGAAGCTGATTGCAAAATCGTACGGTTTCCTTCCTTGGAGCCAGTGTGCCGTACCGGTGTCGCCGATGTCTACGAAATCAAGGTCTCCCCGGACAAAGCGTTCGCGGCATTGTATTCCCAAAAGGATCTTCGACTCGTTTCGCTGAAAGATGGCCGTTTACTCGAAACGTTTCATGCTAATGGTTCCATCGCTGGATTTGAATTCTCTCCGGACGGGAAACGCTTCGGATGGACGGACAGCGGCTACAATTCGAAAGAGTACGTGGTCAAGTCGAACTATCGTCTGCATGTTTTCGATCTGGCCGCAATGAAAGTCACTCAAGAGTTTCCGATGTACGGAATGCATTTTTGGTTTTGCGATTGCGGACGAAAACTGGTTCATGGACATCACGATCTGCAACTCTACGATTTCGAACTGGACAAGTCCGTGCTTCTTGAAGATCACACCAGCACCGACTCGGCTAAGTTCTCGGATGACATGCTGCTTCTGCCAGGCAAAATATGGGATACACGAACTGGCGCGATGAAACACGTCGAACCGGGCTCTTGGAACCATGCGTTCTATTTTTTGTGCGGAGACCTAAAGCAGTCGGTGCGCATTCTTGATCTGCGCACCGGGGAGAACACCGGTCAGATTTCCGTCGCGCGATGGCCGACACAATTGCCGCACGGCTTTCCAGAAATTCATTTTGCGAAACGCGCGGATTCGTTCATCACGGGGTCACACAAGCGAATCAGTGACAACAATGAGCATGAACAGCGCGGTAGTTTTACGGTCTGGAAGCGCAGCGGGCCGAACCGTTGGTGGGAATTTACGACAATGCCTGAATTTTGGGTGACGGCCATGTTGGGAATCACGATGACGTTGAACATATTACGCAACCGGCGACGGCATCGTTTGAACAACCCCCTGCCGGGGAAAAATCAATGAATTTTAATCGGCATCCAAAGCACCGGCTCCCGACTCCAGGTCGTCTGTGGCCGGTTCGGCTGCGGACGAGTAATTCTCGATGGTTCCGTCGTTCCGCAAACATCGAACACTCATTTCGTACCGCGTCCGGAACGTGTCAATCTCCGCCGTCTTCACGCCACGATCATCCAGCTGATCCTTCGTCGAGACTTTTCGAAGCGCCGACGTTAGAGTCCCTATAATCAAGTACCGGGTTCCGTTCGCTTCGATTATGCCGTCGCACAACCCGCCCGCCAGCACCAACGCGAGATGTCCCGCCTTCAGAGGCAACAACGGCCGTCCGATTGGCGGCGTGGGCGCGGCGACTTCGCGGAGCAGCGCGCTACGCAGCGGCGAACGGCTGAGCGTGTCGAGGATCACGTCGTTGCCCAGTCGCGTGCGCCGGAGCGTGGGAATTTTGCTGACCAGCTGAAGTGTGGCGACCGGCTTCATGTCGTCTCGTAGCACTGGCCACTTCGATGGCTCTGCTGCCCAGCGTGGGAACGTCAGCTTCGTTTTGTTGATGGCTTTGGCGTCTGAGCTCAGAAAGCAAGCACTCACTTTGATCAGGAATAATTTTGATGAAGTCCTCTATCCAAGTCTTCGCGTTTGAGACGTGGTTTGCACTGCGATCCTTTCCAAGATCATGCAACCACTTCTTTACAGCCGGACCGACTTTTTCTTTTACGTGAAGATTCAAACGCCGCATCAGTTGTTTGTTGGCTTCTCCCACGTTCCACTTTTCTGCCAGACTTTGGATCTCGTCAAAGCCCGCTTCTGTGAGGACTACTCGCTCTTTGAAGAGCAAATTGATTTTAAGGTGCTCTCCGAAATACACTTCCAGCGCTTTCTTCGCTGCCCTGCTGCTGCCCACCTCCCTCAGTTTTAAGTCCGGGATGGCTTCGATCTCCGCTTGACAAAGTACGGAGTCATTGCATATAAGATTAAGGATGTAACACGTGGCGTCGGCAAACGATTTGTCAGCGCCCAACCCACGAGAAATGAGACCGCCATGCGCTGGATGCCTGAAGACAACACGGAAGCCGTTACGAGCCTGTTTGGGTCTTATTTTTCGTGTGACCAGGAGATTGGCTCCGACCGGAATGTTGCAACTTTGTTGCAACGGCTAGTTTTTCGGAGTGTATCTCGTAAATCTATAAATCTCAATAGAA
>JANXLS010000428.1 GCA_025355035.1 Planctomycetota bacterium
GTTGGGCTTGTGGCGCGGTTGCAGCACGGCTTCCGCGCCGGCGGCAATCGCGCCGCCGTAGCGCTGTATTAATTCGTTGAGATCACGTGCCAAAGGCATCGCGTGCTCCTTTCGTTTGAAAATGCGCCACTGCGTCCCGGAATTGATACCGGGGGCGTGGTGGCGTTTGAGTGGTGGATTGGATGGTTACGCGGCAGATCAGCGTGGCACCGGTTTTAAACCAGCGTGGCTATCTATTATTGGTTTTGATAGATAGCCGCTGTCACGCCCATTGTGGGCGGGAAGCGCCCGTATACACATTCATGCTGCGATACGCTTCGGCAGCCCAATCGACCGTACATGCGCGGCGATGATCGCATCGAAGATGTCCTGTGCATTGGCCGCGAGCACAAACGCCCGCAGCCCCTCCGGCACACCGAACGATTCGCATTCGAGCAACATGCCGGAGGCGTGGATTCGCTTCATCAATACGCTGCCCCATTGTTGCAATGTCGGGCAAGACATTTTCTCACGCAGTTTGCGCCAAAGTGTCGCATCGTCCGGCGCCAAAAGCACATCACCGGACCGGTCCAGCATTGCGACGTGATGAACGTGCCGTGACCAACCGCTCACAGCCAGCCGGACGTTTGCGAGACGCGGTGATTCGGGCGGCTGGATGTCAACGTAATCGCCGGTTTCGCCCGCGCGGTAGAAGCGGAACTCGACTGCGCCGCGCGGATCGCTGACGCTGCCCATTAACGCATGTGCGCCCGCATCGCTGGTCGAGACGGCTTCGAGGTATAGCACGCGGTTCTGCGGGTTGACGATCAGCGCCAGGATTTGTGCGCCGACGTTGGCAATGATGTCGTGCTTGGCGTTGCGAACGACGACCTCCAAGTGCGGCAAATTCTCCGCAAGGTCGGCCAAGCCAAGACGTGGGACGGCATCCTCTCGTACTGCGTTCATAGGGAAGTCTCCTGATTTTAGGAAAAGTTGAAAATGATGGCTGTGGGGGGAGGGGGGTAAAAATCCCCCCCATACCCCAGTCGGCCAAACAGGCCGCTGGGTTGGGTCAGTTTCGTTCACCCACCCCTGGCCTACCGGTTGTTTGAACGGTCGAGCCGCTCAATGCTGTTGAAACGTTCCTCCCATAATCCGGTATTGGAGCATTCAATTGAAGCACGCCGCTGCATTCAATCGCCACAATGTGGTTCGTGGGGTAATATGACACAGCTTCTGAGAAACCATGATGAACGATGTCACCCGCATTCTCTCGCAAATCGCCGACGGCGACGCTCAGGCGGCCAGCCAGTTGCTGCCTCTAGTTTATGACGAACTGCGTAAATTGGCGGCGGCCCGGATGGCTGCGGAAAAGCCCGGCCACACGCTGAATGCGACCGCGCTGGTTCATGAAGCGTACCTTCGGCTGATCGGGCCTGCCGAGGACGCGCGCTGGCGAAACCGCAGCCACTTTTTCGCCGCCGCCGCGGATGCCATGCGGCGCATTCTGGTTGAGGCCGCCCGGCGGAAGCGGCGCGCGAAGCACGGCGGCGACCGCGCTCATTTTAACGTCAACGTCGTCGAACCGGCCGCACCCGATCCCCGTCACGACCTCGTCGCTCTCGACGCGGCGCTGACACGGCTGGAGGCAGAGGATCCGCAAGCGGCGAAGCTTGTGACACTGCGCCAATTTACCGGGCTTTCCATCCCGGAAGCCGCCCAGGTCCTCGGAATCTCCCCGCGAAGCGCCGATCGCATTTGGGCCTACGCCCGCGTGTGGCTGCGCCGCGAATTGTCGAACACCGCGGCTGATCCCCAGAAATAAACTTCAGAATTCCTGGCGTGATTTCACAATTTCGTCGCTTGGGATCATAATTCAAGGGCTACGCCAATGACCGAACAAGAAATATTTCTCGCCGCAATCGACCTTCCCGACGAAGCGGCTCGCGCCGCTTACCTGGACACAGCGTGCGGCGGCGACGCCAAATTTCGCGCTCAGATTGATGAGCTGATCGCATTGCACAACACGACCGACAGCTTCCTTGGCAGCCCTGTCGTCAAACCAGGTCAGATTCCGAGTTTGGCAGGTCTGCTGACCCGGGATGTGGACAGCAAGGGAGCAGCGGGTGAG
>JANXLS010000701.1 GCA_025355035.1 Planctomycetota bacterium
GGAGGTCGAAGCCGCGGAAGAGCGGCGCGTCGAAGCGAAGATCGAAAAAGCAGAACAGTCCGCTCCGCCGAAACCGAAAAAAATCAACGAATACAAGTTGGCTGCGATTGAAAAAGAGATTGGTGAGTTGGAGGCGAAGAAAGAAAAACTGAATGTGAGCCTTTTCGACGAAGCTGTTTTCAAAGACGGCTCGAAGGCCCAACACGTTACTGCTGAATTGAAAGTCATCGAAACCAAACTGATAAAACTCAACACCGATTGGGAAGAAGTGATTGATGCAGCGGGTTGAGTCGTAGAGTCGAAGATTATCGCGGAGTGTCTTTTCCATGTCAGGAATTTCAATCAACGTACGCATTGGCGTCTGGGTCAGCGACCTGCGTTTGGGCGTAAAGGCCGGGCTGAAGGCTGCGGCGATTCTGCAACCCGAAGCGTTGGGGCTCGACGCTTTCGATACCGAGATCGTGCCGCGCAATTTGGGGCTGAGCGGTCGGCGGGATCTTGCACGACACGTTCGAAGTGTCGCGCCGTTGTCGGCGCTGAAAGCGGATGTGGGCGGGCGGCGATTGGCTGATGCGCGGAATCTCGATACGAATCTTGAACGACTTCGCGACGTCGTTCAACTGGCTGCGGATCTCGGGGCGCCGCGCGTTCAAGTTGCGGCGGGTTTTGTTCCGGACGATCTGAAGGAAAACGCGACGGAGCGATCGGTGCTGGCGGAAGCGGTGCGCGCGTTGAACACCGTTGCTTCCAATTCCGGTGTGCGGATCTGCTGGCTGGCGGGCAGTGAATCTGCGGAGACGCTGGCACAATTTTTGACCGTGACGGATTCCGGCGCGATGATAGAAGCGGACCTGAATCCCGGGGCGTTCGTAATGCGGGGGACCGATCCGTTGAAAGCGCTGAACGCGTTGGCGTCGCGCGTTTCGATGGCGCGGGCGGCTGACCATTGGCGGGGAGGAGCGGAAGCGCCGTTTGGAAAAGGCGACGTGCGTTGGGGCGAGGTGCTCGTCGGGCTGTCGTCGCTCAATCGAAATCTGCCGCTCGATATTCTGGCGGCTTGTGCGGTTGAAGCAGATCGACTGAAAGCGCTGGGCGCAGCGGTTGTCCGGCTGAAAGCGGTACGGACGAGTCCAATTTGACACCAGACTGCTTTTAGTATGTTGTTCTTTGTATCGGAGTGTTTGCGTTCGGAATTTCAATTGGTTTTCGAACGGCAAACGTTCCGAGAAAAAGTCCAACAACAGAGATTTCTCCGAGCGCGATGGGAAGCGAGAATTCGCTTCCATCGGCCATCGTTCCGGCGAGCGCGCCGACGGTTCCGGTGCTCGGCGCTAGATTCAAAATCCATCGAATTGTTTCGCGCAAGGCGCGTGTTTGAGGGGCCGTCGATTCGGCCAGGCCCGTTCCGCCTGCGGGGCTGGTTAAGAAGATTTCGGCGAGCAGGTACGCAACGATCGGCAGAGCGACGATCCAGAAAAAAAGAATCGCAGATGCCGCGCGCGGCGCGATGCGATGCAGAACGAGTGCGATCCATGTTCCGCTGAAAATCCACAGTGCGGCGCTCGCTACGTCGGTTCCATTTAAGGGTGAAACGCGTGCGGCTGTCAGCATCATAAACGCTGACGCGAGGGCGAACCATGCCGACGCGCAGGTCACTTTTCCGAGAAGTTCCCAAGGGGCGTCGCTGCTCAATTCGATTTTTGTAAAAATGAGCGGCGAGAAAAACGCTGCGAGCACCACGCAGAGGCCGGCGATGAAATACGGAGAGAGCGCGGGGTTGCTCAGCCAAAATGCCGGGATCGTCGCGGCACTTGCGACGGTCCAGCAGGTCCACGCGGCGAGGAGCAGCGTGAGTGCACAGAGCGCGAGGGTGCTGCGAAGCGAAAGCATGATCCCATTTAAACAGCATTTTCGTGAAAAACAAACGTTTCGGCATTGTGGTGCGGGCTTCCAGCATGCTTCTTCCGAAGGCAGGCGGGACGCCCGCACTCCAATGCGGAAGCGAATTGCTTCCGTGCAAACTGAAATCCGCGCGCTAGTATTATGGCGGAAACGGAGCAACGCAAATGGCGGTTAAAATTGGCATGAAATGGAGTTCGGCGATCTCAACGGAGGCCGACACCGACAAGGCGTTGGATGAGGCGCTTGCCAAAGTCGGCGCGGAGCTGCACGGCGAGAAGCCGGACGTCGTGTTTCTGTTCGTTTCGCCGCAACACAAAAAGAATTATGCGCGAATCGGCGCGGCAGTCGTCAAGTTTCTGGATCCGCGCCACGTACTCGGATGTTCGGGCGGCGCGGTGATCGGCGACAGTCACGAAATCGAACGCAAGCCGGCGATTTCCATTACGGCTGCTGTACTTCCGGACGTAACGATCACTCCGTTCCATCTCGATGACGACACGCTTCCGGGCTTGGACGATCCGCCACGTCGCTGGGAAGAAGCGATCGGCGTCCACGCGTCGGACAATCCGCAATTTGTGCTGGTCGCCGATCCGTTCAGCATGAATCGTGCGGAGGACATGTTGCGCGGATTCGATTACGCGTTTCCACTGTCGGCGAAGATCGGCGGACTGGCCAGCGGGGCAAGCGGCCCGGGGCAAAATGCGTTGTACCTCGACCACGCGTTTAGGCGGAGCGGGGCGGTGGGGCTTGCATTTTCGGGCGAATTGGAAGTAGATACGTTAGTGGCGCAAGGTTGCCGACCGATCGGGAAACCGATGCGCATTACGCGCTGTCAAAAGAATCTGTTGATCGAACTCGACAAGCGCCCGGCGCTGCACTTGCTGGCGGAGTTGTTCGAAGTGGCGGACGAGCGTGAACAAGAGTTGATCCGCACATCCTTGTTTCTCGGCATCGTGATGGATCCGTTCAAAGCGGGAGAGCCGAAGCCGGGCGATTTCCTGATTCGCAATATGATGGGTATGGACGCTCAGCGCGGCGTGCTGGCGATTG
>JANXLS010000703.1 GCA_025355035.1 Planctomycetota bacterium
GTTGTGGTCCTGCCGCCAGACGTGCGAGGTCAGCAGATAATTCAGCGACGCGATCGGGCGACGCCACGGAATATGGCGTGTCACTTTGAGCCACTTCGCGTGCTGATTGAACATGGAATCGACGATGTGAATGAACGCTTCGTAGCAGGAGAAAATGCCGTGGCGACCGGTTAACAGATAGCCTTCGAGCCAGCCCTGGCACAAATGTTCGCTTAAGACTTCCATCACGCGGCCGTCGGGCGAGACGTGGTCGTCGGTCTTTAAAATCTCAGCGCTTGAAACGCGTTCAGTGATGTCAAAGACGCTGCCGAGGCGGTTCGACGCGGTTTCGTCGGGGCCGAATACGCGGAAGTTTCGGGCGTCCCAATTCAGCTTCATCACATCGCGAACGAAGTTGCCCATCACGCGGGTGGCTTCGCCAATCGTTGTGCCGGGCGCGTCGAACTTCAACGCGTATTCGCGGAAGTTGGGAAGCTTCAAATCGCGCAGCAGCATGCCCCCGTTGGCGATCGGATTGGCACCCATGCGGCGCTCGCCTTTGGGCGCGAGTTCCGCCAATTCGGGAAACAATTTTCCGTTGGCGTCGAAGAGTTCTTCGGGCTTGTAGCTGCGCATCCATTCGTCCAACTGCCGCAGATGTTCGGGATTTTTGAAGAGGCTGTCGAGTGGGACTTGGTGCGAGCGGAACGAACCTTCGGCGGGTTTGCCGTCGACGATCTTTGGGCCAGTCCAGCCTTTGGGTGTGCGCATGACGATCATCGGCCACGCCGTGCGCGTTTTGAAACCGTGGGTACGAGCGTCGGTTTGGATCGCTTTGATTTCAGCGATAACGGTGTCGAGCGTCGCGGCCATGATTTGATGAACAGTATCGGGATCGTCGCCTTCGACGAAGTACGGGTTGTAACCGCAGCCGATAAAGAACGCTTTCAATTCGTCGTGCGGAATTCGCGCGAGGATCGTCGGGTTCGCAATTTTGTAGCCGTTCAAATGCAGGATCGGCAGGACCGCTCCATCGTGAACGGGGTTCAGGAATTTGTTGGAATGCCAGCTCGCGGCGAGCGGACCGGTTTCAGCTTCGCCATCGCCGACGACACAGGCGACGAAGAGATCGGGATTGTCGTACGCGGCTCCGTAAGCATGAGTCAGCGCGTAGCCGAGTTCGCCGCCTTCGTGAATTGAGCCGGGCGTTTCAGGCGCAACGTGGCTGGGAATGCCACCGGGAAACGAGAACTGCGTGAAAAGTTTTTTGAGGCCCGATTCGTCCTGCGAAATGTTGGGATAAAACTCGCTGTAGGTGCCTTCGAGGTATGTGTTGGCGACGAGTCCCGGCCCGCCGTGGCCGGGGCCAGCGACATAGATCGCGCTGAGATCGTGTTCTTTAATAACACGATTCATATGGACATAAATGAAATTCAGTCCCGGCGTCGTGCCCCAATGCCCAAGCAAACGCGGCTTGACGTGATCAAGCGTCAGCGGCTGCTTGAGCAGCGGATTGTCGTAGAGGTAAATCTGCCCAACCGAAAGATAATTCGCGGCGCGCCAATAGGCGTTCATTTTGCGCAGCAGGTCGGGAGAAAGAGGTGTTGTCATCTACGAGGCTCCTTAATTAATTGCGAGATCTGAAGGCAACATTGCGTTCTCGAAATAAACGCCCATTTGTCATTTGTGATGTGTCAATTGTCAATTTCCATTTTTACTGCGGATCACGCACGTCGAGCTAAAAATTTCGCGCTCGTGTTAAAAGATACACGAATTTCATGCTATCGGCTTGTACTTTACACAAGGTTGACAAATGCTTCAGATCCATGCGGCGAGTAACCCTTCGAGAAT
>JANXLS010000714.1 GCA_025355035.1 Planctomycetota bacterium
TTTAAGCAGCGCTCGCTGTTGCCGGGCACATCCATCCGGTGGGCACACCATTACCACTCAACCTCAATCATAAGGAGCAAAACGTGAACAAGGAAAGGGTCACGCTGTACTATCGGGACCATAGCTCCGATAAAATTTACCATACTGAGATGGTCGAACTTAACGACGGCTTCGGAGTCAACTTTGCCTTTGGGCGACGCGGCTCGACGCTTCAAACCGGCACCAAGACACACGCGCCGGTGACGTTCGACGAAGCCAAGAAAATCTACGACAAGCTGGTGCGAGAGAAGACTCAGAAGGGTTACACGCCCGGCGCAAACGGTACGCCTTACTCCGGCACCGACAACGCCCAGCGCAGCACCGGCATTTTGCCGCAGCTTTTGAATCCGGTCGATGAAGCGAATGCCGAAAAACTGATCGCTGATTCGACGCACTGGATGCAGCAGAAAATGGACGGCAAGCGCGTCATCATCCAGGTCGGTGACAAGATCGTCGGCATCAACCGGAAGGGCCTGACCATCGGACTGCCGGAGTCCATCGTCACGAGTGCCGCACAAATCGGGACGCCGTGCATAATTGATGGCGAAGCGATCGGCGACACGTTCTACGCTTTCGACCTGCTTTCACTGAACAGCAAGGACTATCGCGCAAGTCCATATCGTGCGCGTTACGAAGCGCTCGTCCGGCTGGTCGGCGATGGCGTTGGCTCGATTGAAATCGTCGAAACGTTTGCGCTGGCGACCGACAAGCGCGCGGCGTTCGAGCGGTTGAAGCGCGCGAATGCTGAAGGCGTTGTCTTTAAAAATCCCGCCGCGCCTTACACGCCGGGACGGCCTGCCAGCGGCGGCCCGCAGTTGAAATACAAATTCGTCACCACCGGCACGTTCATCGTCGCCGGCGTCAATGCGGGCAAGCGCAGCGTCGGACTTGAAGCGCTGAGCGACTCTGGCCGATCTGTCTACGTTGGTAACGTCACCGTTCCGGCCAACCACAAAATGCCCGCAATCGGAACGATCGCCGAAATTCGTTTTTTGTATGCGTTCCGAGAAGGATGTCTGTATCAGCCCTGCTTTCTCGGCGTTCGTGACGACATCGACCGCAGCGACTGCACCACCGCGCAACTGAAATACAAATCCGAAGAAAATGACGACGGCGAATAGCGTCGCCGTTCATTTCATTTCCAAAATATTTTCATTCAGGCCCACACAGTTCGCCGCCTGTGTTGGCCTTTTCATTTCATGCGGCCAATCAAGGAGCAGTCACATGCCTACGAAGTTGCTGAATCTCATTCCCGCAAACCGCCGCAACAAGCTCTTCGACGAAATCCGACACCTCATCAACGAGGTCGATGCCCAGGACCGTTCGCTGGAACATTGCGCCGAAGGGATGGCGATCGATGAAACGCTCGAAGAGATTTGCGGTCTGCTACGCCGCGAAGGCAAGCGCGTCAAGAAGGCCCGCACGTCAGTCGCCGCGTAATACGCCAGTACCGTCCTGGGACGTGCCTGCGGAATTATCGCGGGCACGTCCATTTC
>JANXLS010000721.1 GCA_025355035.1 Planctomycetota bacterium
GGCTGCTATGGCCTTTATACCGCTATAGCAAAGACATCTCTCCAGGCGTCAGTCAATAAGAGGTATTCCTGGGTGCCGTGCGGGAAATTCCGTGACGATGGACTCAGCGGGCGCAAGATGAGCAATCGTCCGCAATTCATGCAAATGATGGACGACATCAAATCCCAACGGTTGGACGTTGTCGTTCGGAGATCCCAACCTTCCCACCGCCATGCGCGGCGTCATTGTGGAGCAGTCCAAATCCGCATGTGAACGCCGCGAACAGATTGCGCGTGAACTGGCGCAGATCGACAACCTGAAGGAGATCGTGAAGCGCGAATTGAATCCGAAGCGCGTGCTGGAGTGCCTGCAGCAACTTGCGACGGTCATGGCCGGGAGCAACCCGACGCAGTTGAACCACGAACTGTCGCGCCACATCGATCGCATTGAAGTGTTCCCGGACCGACGCGTCGTGATGCGCACCTGCCGTTTGGGCGTGTTCGAGGGCTTGGACTTTGTGCTGTCAAACGTCACCGGCGCCACTGGACGAGCCGCCGCTTCTGAGGAAATCCAGGACTCAGGAGTGCAACGCATCAAGCCGCGTCTGCGCGTCAAATTGAATGTGGAAAGTGGCGGGCATTTCGGCACCGCGTCGTCCACGGGCTCACGACGGATTGAAGACCCGGAGCAATTTGCGGACTTCGATGAGCAGTGGTTCTGGGTGGACAATTTCCAGATGCCCGACAACCGATGCTGGTCCGAAGAGAATGCCGATCAGGTCGCCCGTGTCCGCGCCGATGAGGGCATTTCGCACGCAAAGTTGGCCAAACGCTTCCGTGTGAGCACCCCGACAATCCGGCGCGCGTTGGGCATTGCTGCTGGGCGGCCCGCCTTAGCGGCCCTAAATTAATCGCGAATTTGCGGTATAATACAATGCTCAGAGCGTTGCATTCATTAAGTTCAGAACAACGCAATGCGACAATGGCCGCTGCGAAATCCGCAGCGGCCATTTCGTTTTTATCGACATTGTAAATCTCCAAGTGTGGATTTGATCTGCCGGCGAACCGGCGTTTGTTCAACTCCGGTGCTTGGGGGCGTGCCGGTGTTTTTTCGGCTGCCCCCGTTCGGAGAATTCAATCATGAGTGTCCGTGCTTTGAACCGCATCCCGCCCCGTCGCAGGGATTTGATCTTCGGCGAAATCTGCGACTTGGTTCGCGAAAGCGCCGGTATCGACCGGTCATTGCAGTCCATTGTCGGCGAAGAATTCGAAGTCGATGAGGCCCTCGAAGAAATCGTCAAACTGTTGCCAAGGGCTTAACGACCTAATCGTCCGCCCCGCTGTCCAGGCCGCGCACGCGATCCGCGCTTG
>JANXLS010000442.1 GCA_025355035.1 Planctomycetota bacterium
CGAGAATGTGGCCGGGCTGTTGAAATCGTCGAACGCGCATCCGGAAGCGGATCTATTTTCGCTGGATATTGATGGCAATGACTATTGGATTTGGGAAGCGTTAACGGATTTCAAACCGCGTCTTGCGGTCGTCGAATACAACGCGGTATTCGGGCCGGAGCGCGCCGTGACGATTCCATACAAAGCTGACTTTTGCGCGGGCGAAAAACATCCGCGAATGTATTGCGGAGCGTCTCTTGCCGCGTTGACGAAGCTGGCGAACAAGAAGGGTTACGTGCTCGTGGGTTGCGCGGATTTGGGGCCGAACGCATTCTATGTGCGTGCGGATCAGCTCAAAGGAAATCTGGAGGAAGTATCAGTGAAGGAAGCGTACCGCGCCATACATCTTAAACGGTTTTCAAAGAAGGATGCGGACGAAGTGAATAGACTGGAACTGGTGGACGTGTGATTGAACGTGCGCGAAACAGGGTATCCGCGCGTTGCGAAACATTTCGCCGCGCTCATTTATTGAGCTGAACCAACTTCTTTCCCTCGATGGCCCACCACACAAAGCACTCCTGATTCGAATCGAGTTTGGCGCCCAATTTCGTGGCGTGAGTTTCGAAGATGTTCAGTGCGGCTTTGGCGACGGCGGGGCGATCGTCATTTAAAAACTTTGCGGCTGCATCCAAAAGCGAGGCGTTGCCGTGTTTGCGGATCGATGCGAGGACCAAGCGCACCTCCGGTGCTTCCCGGACTTCGTTTTCCGCTCGATCGGTTGCTGTAGCGTCCTCCAAGAACTTCTTCGTGGCGTCGAGCCCTTCTTTGCCGAGCTTCGCGTTTTTCGCGATAGCTTCGCCCAGCATGGCGATTTTTTTCGTGCGTTCGTCCAGCAGGCGAGTTGACGCGTCCGGTTGCTTGGGCTGCGTTGCAGCCGTCACATAGGTGTCAAGCTTGGCGAGAAACGGCTTAAGCGCGAGGTAGCTGTAGCCGTAATCGTCGCCGTAACTCCCATGGATAGGCGCTTCGAGGTAGATTTTTTTGTGCTGAGGGTAGACGCGAAAAATCACGTAGAGCGCGGCCTTTTGATGCACACCATCCAATCGGCCCGAATACGCGCGATGCAGGAACGTGTAACCGTCTTCGCCGGTCGATTTGAAGAAAACGATAGCTGCGTCCGATTCGTTGGATGCGAAATTCTCTTCGTTGAAATGTGCGGCGAGGTCATTGAGTCTTGCGTCGGCAGCAGCATCGTCCAATGCGAACGCGTGCGGAAGGCAGAGGTTGGTTGCTGCGAAGCAACACAGTGCCAGCAAGGAAAGCGACTTTGCGTGAATGGGCCTCGACACAAGCGTGGTCCTTTCAGATTGAAGAATGAGTTCGGTTTACGGGGTGATCAGTCCGCCGAAATGCGTGGCCGCCAGATCGCGCAGGAAGCGGACGCTCGCGGCGTACTTCACATTTCCGACCGGCAGTTTTCGGACGGCGGGCTTGTCGGGATCGGTTTTGTTGACCACCACAAACAACTCCGATTCACTGTGGCTTTGGATCGCAACAACGCGGCCTCGTTCGTCGAATATCGGGCTGCCTTGGTCGTTCGCGCCAACGGCACACGTGTGTTCAAGGAGATCAAACGGACGGCGAACCGCCGATGCGCCCGAAAAACGCGTGGACGAACTGACAACGCCCATCGCCAGTTTCGCAAGCATCGCCGATCCCGGTTCGATCTTCGCCGCGTCGCGGTATTCGTCGGGGAAACTGAGCATCGCGACGTTCTGCGCCATGGGGACTTGCTCCAATTCGGCGTCGTTCATCAATTTGAAAGCGTACGGGAAACCGACGCTGCAGCTGGCCAGATCGACTTTCAGAATCGCCACGTCCGGACTCTTGCGGCTGTTGCTGTTCGTCGCGAATTCGCTGTGAACTTTTGCATCCGTGACATTGAATTTGATGAACGATCGGCTGTTGCA
Source organism: Planctomycetota bacterium (assembly GCA_025355035.1). Classification (GTDB taxonomy): domain Bacteria; phylum Planctomycetota; class SZUA-567; order H5-PLA8; family H5-PLA8; genus JANXLS01. The sequence continues at coordinate 1,950 of JANXLS010000442.1, forward strand.
CACGACGGTCACCTGGCCGGACGGCAGGAATGTTTCGACGATCGATTGTCCAAGATTGCCCGCCGTCGCCAGCAATCCTTTTTGTGCGTCGATCGCAAACGCTGTCCCAACCAGGGTCTGTTGCGACTGTCCCGCAGCGGTGAAGTAGATGGCGTAGACGCCTGTTTTTGCCTGAGCAACCGTTGCAACGAAGGTATTCTCAGGAATCGCTTCGAACGCCTTGTTCGCCGGGTTGTTCTGAAGCGATTTGACTTCAGTGACCAACGTTTGCAATTTCGCGACTTCACTTTTCAACTTCTGTTCGTCAGCTTCCTTGCGTTTGGAATCAACAGCCGTCGTGTTTCGCGCGAGTTCATCGATGTTTGCTTTCATCCGGCGCAGGTCGGCTTCTTTTTCGCTGAGCGACCGGGCCATCGAAACCCGTGTTTCATCATAGGCTTTTTGATTCGCGACGGTCTGTTGCTTGATCGACGCGACCGAGGTGTTAACACCCTCAACTTTCTGTTCAGCCGAGGACGCGCGAACATTTGCAGTGGCGATCTGTCCGTACGCAACGTTGATGCGCGATTGGGTCGCATAGTAGCCGTAAAGGAGAAACGCTCCCAGACCCATGCTGATCAGGACCAGTGCTGCAAGTCCGCCCAACGCAATCGCCACTTTCTTGAAGCGCGTTCGGGACTCGTTCCTAACTTCGGTTTTGACGTCGTCGAGCTTCAGATACAAAGACAACAGATTTGCCCCGGCGGCGCGTGCGGGCATTGGCTGTAAACGAGCGAAGCCGCTGTCCGGTTGGGACGCTTCTTTGGACGCATGGTTTTTGGAACCGTTTTCTAGCGGAGGATTGAGCAGATCGGCTGTCGAAACCGTTTTTGAAACGAAGTCGCCGTTGGGAACATTCACGAACGAAGGTGTTTCAGGGCGATCTAATTTGACGACGATTTCAACGCCTTGTGCTCCACCGAGTTTCAACAGCGAACCATCTGTAAGCGGCGTTGGCGCGAAAATACGTTTATTGTTGACGTACGTTCCGTTGGTACTGCCGAGATCACGAATGAAGTATGTGCCGTTGTCCTCGAAAAGTTCGCAATGTTTGCCGCTGGCGCGGCCGTCGATTTTGGGAGCGAGTTTCAGTACGTTGGTGTGGTCGCGACCGATGGGGATGCTAGGCGCGTTGAACGAAAACGTCTGCCCGGCCAACCCGCCGTTGCGTACGAATAAAGTGACGCCCATGTTTCACTCCCGTCGACACATCTAAACAGTTTACAGGCAGATGCGTCACCCGTTTCGACGACCAGACGATTTACTGATGATCACTTGCATGAAAGCAGACGCAGAGTCAGTCAGCTCTCTTGACATACTACACCATACAAGGTGCACTTTACAACTAGTTGTTTGAAACTTTAAGTTTGTGCCGATTGAACTTGTGATTATTCGCGCTACAATTGAGGGTTCGATTTTAGTCACGCAGCGGTGCCGACCGATGCGGTATCAAGGAGCTCGCGAGTGCCGTACCGAATTTGTAAAGCCTTCCGCGTTGAAAATGCGCACATGTTGACGAAGCACCCCGAGAAGTGCAGATATCCGCACGGCCATTCGCGCAAGGTGGAAGTGATGCTTAGCGGGGATGTGCTAGATGCGAGCGACATGGTCTGCGATTTCAAGGCGGTCAAGCTCGCAGTCGGCGAATTCATCGATTCGTTTGATCATGCAATCTGCGTGAATTCTCGGGATCCGTTCCTAGCCGCGCTGAAAGAAGTTCCCGGCTCGCGCGTGATCATCTACCCCGAAACCGATCCGACGACCGAAGTCATGGCCAAACACATTTACGACTACATCAAAGCCGCGATTGTGAAAGATGCCGAATACAACACACCGGGAACCTCGGCGCACTATCGCATCGGGAAGAATGTGAAACTGGATCGCATTCGGCTGTGGGAGACGGCGGATAGTTGGGCGGAGTACTACGAATGAAACGCTATCTTGATCCAAAAAACGATCTCGTGTTCCGCCGTATCTTCGGGGAACATCCGAACCTGATGCGGGCGTTCCTCAATGCGGTTTTGCCTTTGGAACCGGACGAACGTATCGTCTCGTTGGAATATTTGCCCCCCGAACAGGTGCCTGTCATTCCGTTGCTGAAGTATTCCATCGTAGACGTGAAATGTTGCGACGAACGCGGGCGCGAGTTCCTCGTGGAAATGCAGATGCAATGGACCACAGCATTCATGCAACGCGTTTTATTCAACGCTAGCACGGCGTACGTTCGCCAACTATCGCGCGGCGAAAACTATCATTTGCTAAGGCCCGTCATCGGGGTCAGTTTGCTCAACGATGTCTTCGACAGGGCGTCAGACGCGTATCTTCATGACTATAGACTGGTCAATGCAGCCGACACGAAACAACGAATCGACGGACTACGATTGGTGTTCGTCGAATTGCCGAAATTCCATGCAACCGGCACCGGTGAGGCTCGCGAAATTTGGCTTCGTTTTCTGCGCGAGACCGGAATCAAGGAAGGAGCGCCCGAGGAACTGAAAGGCTCCAGCGACGAATTGGATCAAGCGTTTGTTTTGGCGGAGGAAGCCGGGTATTCGCGCAACGATTTGTATGCGTATGACAAGTATTGGGATGCAGTCAGTACCGAAAAAACGCTAGTCTCGGGCAAAACGGCTGAGGCGGAGGCAAAGGGCTTGGCAAGAGGAATGGCAGAAGGAATGGAAAAAGGAATTGAAAAAGGGCGGGAAAAAGGGCGCGAAGAAGGCATTCGCATCGCATTGCAAAAACTGACTCAAAGCGGGATGACTGAAGCAGACGCGAAGAAAATGCTGGGGTTGTAGTTTAACAATAATGCCGGTGAAGCGCGGCGAATGCATCGTTAACGGTCGCAATCGTTGTCCCAAAAAGCACTCAACGGGGATTACATTGAAAATACGGTACCATGTCACTGTCGACGATTATGTCGAATTCCAGCGCTATTTCTGTAGACATTCCGCTGCCGTATTGCGACAGGTCAAACGAGGACGATGGCTGAGTGGCGGTATGACCTTTTCCATTTTCGCGATCTTGGCGATCAATTCAAAAGACAATGGTTTCTACATCGTCGCAGTCCTATCCGCCCTGGTTGCCTTCGCCATTTCTTCGCCGATTTTCTGGTATTGCACCGATAAAAATATTCGACGAATTGCCGAAGAAATGAAAGATAATTCAGCGATCGGTACTTTTTCATTGGAATTGACGGCAGATGAATTGATTTCGACCGGAACGGTTGGCGATTCGCGCCTTAAAATAATTGCGATCAAACAAATCGTCAGCATCGAAAAACAAACATTCTTCTTTTTGGGTTCCGCAAATGGATTAATCCTTCCCGTCGATGGCATTCTGGAAGGAAACCGCGATGAATTCATCGCGGCGCTCAAACAAAAAATAAAACCCGCTCCGGCCCTATAACCGATCCGCCGCCAATTCCGCCAGCGCGCTACGTTCCGATTTCGTCAGCGTGATGTGCCCGCAGAGGTCCGAACTCTTCAAGCGTTCAACGCAGTAGGTCAAGCCGTTGGAACTGGCGTCGAGGTACGGATTGTCGATCTGCTGCGGGTCGCCGGTCAGGATCATCTTCGTGCCTTCGCCGACGCGGCTGATGATCGTCTTGACTTCGTGCGGCGTCAGATTTTGCGCTTCGTCGATGATCACGAACATGTTCGTGATGCTGCGCCCGCGGATGTACGTTAGCGCTTCGAGTTCCAGCAGGTCCTGCTCCAGCAGTTGTTCGCGCGTCAATTGTCCGGGCGAGTAACGGCCGTTCAGCAGCATTTTCAAATTGTCGAAGATCGGTCCCATCCACGCCATCAGTTTTTCGTCTTTGCTGCCGGGCAGGTAGCCGATGTCTTTTCCCAACGGCATAATCGGGCGCGAGACCAGGATCTTTTCGTACTTCTTGTCTTTGATGACACGCTGCAATCCCGCAGCGAGGGCCATCAGTGTCTTGCCTGTTCCGGCGCGTCCGACGAGCGTCACCAATTGGACGCTGTCGTCGAGCAGCAGTTCGAACGCGTAGCGTTGGGATGCGCTGCGCGGAGCGATGTTCCACGCGCGATCAAATTCTGGGATCAACGGCACCAGTTCGTGACCAACCATGTCCGCGCGAGCCATCGCGGTGTGCTTCGGATTCGATTCGTTTTTCAACAGGAAAAATTCGTTGGGCGAAACACCGGGATCGAGTTCCGGCAATGCGACCTTCTTGTCGCCATAGAAGTGATTGATCGTCTCTGCGGAAACCTGCAGCTCGCGCCAGCCCGTGTAGAGGGAGTCGTAATCAACTTTCTGCTGCTCAAGGTCCATCACCTTCAGACCCAACGCGTCGGCCTTCACGCGGCAGTTGATGTCTTTTGAAACGAAGATGACGCGCTGACCCTTCTTGTGAAGTTCCAACGCGACGGAGATGATCTGGTTGTCAGCGGCGTCTGGCTTTAAACCGACCATCGACAAATCGCTCTTCACGTCCTGTTGCAGCACGACTTGAAGGGTGCCGCCGTTGCCGATCGGGACGCCTTCGCCGAGGTGGCCGAAATGCCGGAGTTTGTCGATTTCGCGGATGACGTGGCGGGCGTTGCGGCCGAGTTCGTCGTTGTTGCGTTTGAAGCGGTCGAGTTCTTCGATCACCGCCAAAGCCAGCACGACCCGGTTGTCTTTAAAAGCAACGAGCGCGCCGGGATTGTGCAGCAGAATGTTGGTGTCGAGGACGAAAGTCTTCTGTCCGTGTCCATCCGGCGTTAAGTGAAAATCCTGTTCAATGGTTTTGATATCGGCCGAGCCTGATGGCGTCACGTCGGACATTCCATGCTCCTCTCCCCCCACACCGTTGTTCCCGCGATTTAAGTTGCCGCGCGCGCGCCAAAAGTCCAACGCGTTTTTGATTTCTTAACATCCAACCGCGAGACGAACCGCGACCCCCAGGAAGCTGCAAACGCGAATTTGTAACGCGTTTGCAGCGTCGTCGGTCCCGGCAGGCGTTGAGATCAATCCTTCAAGGATGCTTCGACATCAGCCACACTCTTCGGAACCGCCGCTGTCATCACTTCGTTGCCTTTGCGCAGGATCAGAATGTCGTCTTCGATACGTACTCCGAATTTGTGCTCGGGCAGATAAATTCCCGGTTCAATCGTGATGACCATCCCCGGCTTCAACGGACCGTCCGGGGAGGCATCGTGGACTTGAATGCCGAGCTGATGTCCAACGCTATGGATGTAATAATCGCCATATCCCGCCTTGTCGATGACCTTGCGCGAAGCGTCGTCGACGTCCGTGAATGTTGCTCCTGTAACAGAAGCTTTAATACCGGCCAATTGAGCGGACAGAACCGTTTCGTAAACTTCGCGTTGAAGCGGCGAGAACTTGCCGCCGACCGGGTAGGTGCGCGTGACGTCGGATGCGTAGTTTTTGTAGGCGCAGCCGGAGTCGATCACGAGCGTATCGCCTTTTTCGAGGCCCCGGTTGTTATCGTTGTAGTGCAACACGGTGCCGCTGATTCCGGAACCGACGATGTTGTTGTACGCAACGCCTTGGGCACCGTTTTGGCGGTATGCTTGTTCAAGTGTCTGCGACACGAGGTCTTCATTCGCGCCAGGGCGAATCACTTTCATCGCGGCGGCATAACCTTTCGCGGTGATCTCCATGGCCCTGCGCATCAGCTTCACTTCAGCGGGCGATTTGATTGCGCGCATCGAGGGCAACAGATTCACGTTCTCTTCGATCTTCACGCCGGCGACGCGTTCGGACACTTTGCGGAACGTGGCGAGATCGAGCGACGGCTCGGCGGGATAGACGGCGAAATTGTGAAGGCAGACGAGCTGCTTGGTGAGGCGCGCTGCTTGTGTCAGTGCCAATGGCAGCGAGTCGGAGCGCATGATCGTATCGAAACCGGTGCGCGCTTTCAGAGTCGAATTGATCGGATCGCGATAGCCGTCCCAGCGTTCTTTTTCGATGTTGAGCGGGCGCAAAAAAAGGATGATCCGGCGCTTCGGATTTTCAGCCGCCGGATTGAAGAACACAACGGCGCCGGCTTCGTTTTCCAAACCGGTCAGATAATAAAAATGAGCATCCGGTTTCCAGCGACCCAGCTGCGGCGGCGAGCCTTCGCCGGAGAAAACCACGGCTGCCGCGCCGTTGAGCGATTTCAAAACGTCGGCCCGGCGCTGCTGGTATTCGCTAACGCCGATGGCGTCATTCTGATTGTGATCCATTACTGAGCTTCTCCTTCATGGCCATAGGTACGTGTGTGCGCGTCTTCAAGGTAACGCACGAGCAGGGTGATGGTCGCTTCGATGTCGGTAATGGCGGACATCTCGTTGACCGTGTGAACATATCGACTCGGAATCGACAACGTGAAACTCGGAACACCGCCGCGCGAACGCTGTATGCCGCCGGCGTCTGTCCCGCCGCGAGGCAGGATTTCGAGTTGGTGTTTGATCTGGTATTTTTCGGCTAGATCGCGGAAATGCCGTACTACTTTCGGGTGACAGATCAGCGACGAATCCATGATTTTGATTGCCGTGCCGTTTCCGAGCTTGGTAACGTGATCCGGTTCTGTCGGACCGGGGAAATCGTTGGCTAGAGTGGTATCGAGGGCAATGCCGACATCGGGTTGCAACGCGTAAGCGGCGGTTGTCACGCCGCGCAAACCGACTTCTTCCTGCGTCGTCGCGACGGCGAGAATGTCGCAGGTGTGTTCGCCGATCGCGCGCAACGCTTCAATCATGACAAAGACGCTGACACGATTGTCGAGTGTTTTGCTGACGACCATGTCGCCGACGAGTTCAGCCGACCGAGCCATCGTAACCATGTCGCCGATTTCAATCTCAGCTCGAACTCGATCGGCCGGGAGGCCGACATCCACATAGAGGTCGTCCATCTTCGGCGATTTGTTGGCATCTTCTGGCGGAAGAATGTGGATCGGTTTTGTGCCGGGCATCAGAACACCGAGCAGCGACTTGCCTTTGAAACCGTGAACGAAGACACGTTGCGCGACTAATACGCGCGGATCGAACCCACCGACGGGGTTGAGGCGGATGAAGCCTTTGTCATCAATGTGTTTGACGATGAAGCCGATTTCATCCATGTGCGCGGCGATCATCACGCGCGGAACTTTCGCGCTCGGATCGGACGATTTTTTGCCGCGTTTGGTGGCAATCACATTGCCCATTGGATCGACTGAAATCGAATCGCACAACGGCCTCAGTTCTGAGATGACGAGCTTGCGCATCCGTTCTTCACGGCTGGGAATTCCGGGTGTTTCGCAGAGTTTCTTCAATAACTGAAAATTCAAAGCGGTCTCCTCGACTGGTCGCGCGCGAAGCGACACTTCACGCTGCAGGGTGTTAAATGCAAAGAGCGGAACGATAACGCGAAGCGGCATTTTCGGAAAGTGCGTTTGGAAGGCGGAACTTATTTCAACGTGCTGAGAAACTCCAATAAATCCGCTGCTTCCTGTGCGGTGAGATTGGAGAGCAAACCTTCGGGCATCGCGGAGGTCGTTTGTTGCGTTAGCTTCTCCACATCGGCAGCTGGGAAATGGTGTTCTTTGGTTGCGTCCCTGAGCACGACTTCGGTGTCGTTTTTTCGAACGAGCAGACCGGTCAGGCGGTCGCCTCCTTTTGTCTTAATCATGAATGTCGCGAAACCTTCGGCGATGGTTTTTGAGGGCTCGACGATGTTTTCAAGCAACTGCGCTCGCGTGTATTTCGTGGCGATGTGCGAAAAGTCCGGACCGAAATCTTTTCCCTGGCCGTTAACGCGATGACAGCTTGCACACAATCCCGTCGCGGCGGTTCCGGGTGTTGTGCCGGGCGTGGCGGATTCGAAAACGGCTCGGCCGCGTTTGGCATCGCCGGGCATCGCGACGAGTTTCGCTTGATCGATGTTTGTCCCGAGTCGGATGATGTATTGGTCGCGCGGATCAAAGCGGCGGAAGAGGTCGCGGACGTTCTCGTTGGGAGACGCGATGGCTTTTTCAAGCGCGAGTTTTCGCGCGGGTTGGGCGAGTTTTCCGGATTGGATTGCGTCGAGCAGATTCATCGCGCCTGTGCTAGTCGCGAGCTTCTGCTCAATTGCTGCGGAACTGTAGTCGTCAACCGTTTTCGACGCCGACGACTTCAAACTGATGATCCAATCGCGCAAAATTTGAGTGCCTTTTTCATCGACGATTTCCGATCCGATCTGGGGCATGCGTCCGCGACCCAGTTTCGAGGTTCGATAGATGAAGACGGAACGATTCGGTTCGCCTGAGCAGATCAGCTTTCCATCATCGAGTCCGAAACCGCCCAGCGCGGGGCGCTCGTCGATCGCTTTGATTTTTTCGTTCGTCAATTCTTTTCGCACGTCGAACAATGCCGCTCCGCCGCCGCCGAAGCGATGGCAGTGCGAACAGTTGACGTGCAGATACGAGCGCGCGCGTTCGGCGAGATCAGCTTTTTCGTCGTAGGGATTCGCGAGCTTTGAATTCGTTGGGGGTGGATTCTTCGGTGCAAGCAGAAGACCGATGTGGCGGAAGGTTCGGATCTGGTTGTCGGACGTATCCGCGCCGGTTGCACTGTGAAAATGTTCGGTGCGATCCAATTGCGCAGGATTGAATGCCAGCGCGTAATCGCACCACACGTTGTGACACGTCATGCACTGCGTCCGAGACGGATAACGCCACGTCTGACGGCGCTTGCCTTCGGGCGCGGACGGATCGATCAAGTCGATTGCTTTTTCACCGCCGGATGCCGCGACGATCTCTGCGTCCGTTTGCGCGTCGTTCCATGCGTAGGAATAGCCATGCCACTGGCGACCGTCGTAGTGCAGAAGTTGCGTTTCGATGTGCTTCTTCGTCGATGGATCGCCCACGTGTGTTTCGAGTGATAGCGTCCGAACGAGCACGCTGTCCTGGGGCCACGCTTGTTTGTCGTCGCCCCAAACGCCTTTGCCCCACGTCATCGTGGAAGCGCCGGGCGTGGCGACGAAACGTTGAGCGGTGGCGCCGTCGTTCCATTGCGGCGCGTTGATACTAAAAGAGACGACGCCGGGGGAGGGGACTTGATCTTTGAGCGACGTGAACAATCCGGTGTCGCTTAATTTTCGCGGAAACGCGGAGGGTTGGCCAGCGGCGGGGTTGGGGACGAGGCGATATAGACCGCCACCGGCATGATCGACGATGATGGGTTCGTGGTCGGGATCTTCGCCGAATGCGACGATGCGCTGATCGGTCTGCGCGATTTCGCGGTACGGTTCGAGCGCGTCCTCTTTTGGGCCGATGCACTTCGCCGCCCAGAGTTTGCAGGTCTGCCAATCGCCGAAAATATACTGGCCGACGAGGTCCGGCAGTTTCGTTCCGCGGTAGACGAGGCCGCCGGTGATTGACGCGGCTTCGGTGTGAAAAAGAGCGGCTTGGGGTTTGGATATTTCGCTCGGGCCGCGCTTGCCGTTGGGGTAAACGGGATTGGGGCCTTCCATGATGCTCCAGCCATAATTGCCCGCCGGTTTTACACACACAATCGATTCCCACAATTCCCAGCCCACGTCGCCCAGCCACAGATTGCCGGTTTTGGAATCGAAATTCATGCGGAAGGGATTGCGCAGTCCGTAAGCGTACACTTCGGGCCGCGCGCCGGGATAAGTGATGAACGGATTGTCGGCGGGAATTGAGTACGGTTTGTCCGCGCCGGGATGATCGACATCGATGCGCAGGACGGAGCAGAGCAGATCGCTGATGTCCTGTCCGGACTTGAATGGATCGGGCGGGTTGGGGTCGCCTGCGTCGCCCAGCGAAATGTACAGAAAACCGTCCGGACCGAATTTGAGCGCACAGCCGTTGTGTCCACCCGAGAGCCATTGCAATACAATAACTTCGCTCTTCGGATCGACGCGCGGGGGATTGGTCTGGGTCACCGTGAACCGCGAAACGCGCGAGCCGTTTTCGTGATTGCGGGACCGCGTGTTGTAGGCCAGATTGTATTCAACGAAGCAATATCGATTCTCGCGAAATTTGGGATGGAAGGTGAACGCGAGTGTGTCGTCGGTGCCGTTGCAATCGGGAATTTTGTCAAGGTTCAAGATGTCTTTCGGATCGAGAAACACGTCTGGTTTTTCGACGTTCGGATCGTTTGGAAAGGAGTACAGCATGCCTTTCTGTTCAGCGATGAAAATGCGATCGATGCCGGGCGCCCAAGCGATGTCGAGCGGGCGGTTGAAGGTGAGTTTTGTGAAAACGCGTTGAGTCAGAAACGGCGACGGCGGTTCGGGCGAACCATTCACATGCGAGTTCGTCCACGGTACACGTGCCGCGATTCCGAAAGGACTGTTGTCTTCGCCCGAATGTGCAACCATCGCAACAACGGCGAGCGCGACTAAGGCCGGGATTCGTTTGAACGCATACATGAATAGGGAGATCATGTTCGAGGCCGCCTGTGCTTCTTAATAATGAGTGACGAGCGCAATTGCACTAAAAACCTATCCCAAAAACCGACACATCCATCTGCTTGCGGCGGGCGGCGTGGCCCTTCGTCAGTCTCGCTAAGCGTATTTGTCTTAATACGCTGCGCTCGACTTCCTCGGTCCACTTGCCCGGCGCGGCGCATCTGGACGCGCCGAGTTTTGGAATAGGTTCTAAAATAGAGGCAGTTTGACGAATTGCGAACAGAGAAAGCGCGAGTGTGGAGCGGAGGGCAACGGCTTCGTGTTAAAACGCGAGGCAAGTTCGGAATCTTCGCCGTCTATTTTCCATCGTTTTATCCTTGCGTAAGCGTAAAGAATGAGTAAATTATTTGACTTGTATCAACGGATTGCGCAGTCGCGTCCCTCCTTAACACTAAAGAGGGTGGCACGCTGCGGGTGTTCCAGTGGGGAATGCTCCGAGGGTGCATGAGTTTTGTCGCAACGCTCACCAATCTCCCCCGGACTTCTCCTGTCCTCGTGGATTTGAGCCTGCGATGTTGTTCAAAGGAGTGAGACGAAAGAGGCTATGGCCACCACGATCGAACGACGTAAAGAGCTGATCAAAACGTATGGAATCAACGCGAAAGATTCCGGCTCCACCGAAGTCCAGGTTGCGCTCTTGACCGAACGCAT
>JANXLS010000792.1 GCA_025355035.1 Planctomycetota bacterium
CACGAAGTCGTCAACGTTTTGATCGATCGCGCGGCAGCCCGTGGTCTCGTCGTCAAGAATGAGAAGTTCGCGCTGCTAGACGGCACGCTCTACGGCGAGAACGGCGTCCAGACGCGCATCCCCGGTGCGCGCTTGTTCGGAAGTCTGGACTTCGCTCCCATTCCGGGCATGCCGTTCCCCGCCGGCTGCGCGCCCAGCTGTGGCCTGCGCAATAGCGCGGACAAATCCTTCGCGTTGTCGATCCTGTCCGGCGCGCGCGTCTTCGTCTGCGCGAACGGCGTGCTGTCCGCCGAGCATATCGTTTCGCGCAAGCACACCAGCGGCCTCGACCTCGTTACTTCGATTGACGCCGCGCTGAATGCGTTCCTGGAGAGCCTGCGTGGCTTCAACGAGACGTACGAAAAGTTGCACGCGTGGCATCTCCGCAAGAACACGGCGCATTCGTTGATCGTCGAACTCGCCCGTGCTGGCGCATTCTCATCGAGCGACATTCTCCCGGTGGTTCAGGAATTCGAGAACCCGCGCCACGCGGAGTTCCGGGAGCGCAACGCCTGGAATTTGTACCAGGGGTGCACTGAAATTATGAAGGCGCAGTCGCCGGCGCGGCAGGTCGACGGCTTCAAGGCATTGAACCAGGTGCTGACGGCGGCGCTGAACTGAGCGTCGCGCAGAATCCAGCCGCTGCTTCCGGCGGCTGGATTCACATTGACGCGATTGTCCTCATTCTCAAGAGAGGTGACGAACATGGACCAGACCGAACGCAAAGTGCTCGGCGACGTTTTCGACCGGACCATCCGGTCTATGAACGGTTTGCCCGACGTAATCAACACGAAAGCCACGACGGTGCGCTCGTTGTCGAGCGTACTGGAACTCTCTCAGACTTTCATTGTCCAGACGTACCGACAACGGGAAGAAGGCGACACGATCTTCATCGAGTACATCGGCGCGGAAGGAAGCTTGCGGCTGGCGTTGCCGTCAGCGGTTTCGGAAGTGATCGCCCGGCAGCGCGACGCGATCACCGGTAAGTCACGCAGCAAGGCCGCGAAGGCGAACGCGAT
>JANXLS010000818.1 GCA_025355035.1 Planctomycetota bacterium
GCCATCGGTCGCGGTGACGGTTACGGAATAGACACCTGCGGAGGCATAAACCTGTGTGATCGACGCGCCAGTTTTAGTGGTTCCGTTTCCAAGGTTCCAAGTGTAAGCAAGGGGGTCGTTATCGGCGTCGGTGGCGCTGGCTGTGAAAGTTTGAGTTTGGCCGACTGTTGCGGGATTGGGCAAACACGAAGGAGCGGCCGAGAGCACCGGCGGATGGTTCGGCGGCGGGACGTTGATGGTCACGCTGACCGATTTGGTATCGCTGCCGCCGCGACCATCGCTCACGACGACGCTTGCCGTATACGTGCCGGCGGTCGAATACGCTTGCGTGACCGAGGCTCCCGTCAAGCTGGTTCCGTTGCCCATGTTCCACGTGTACGTGAGCGGATCGCTATCGACATCGGTGGCGTTGGCAGAGAATGACAGCGTTTGTCCGACGACTCCGGCATTGGGCGTACAGGTTGGAATTGCCGAAAGGACCGGAGCGTGATTGAGTGCGACATTTACGGGCACGCTGACGGTCTTCGAGTCGCTGCCCCCTCGTCCATCCGACACGGTGACGGTTACCGTGTAAGTGCCTGCCGCGTTGTACACTTGGGTAATGGAAGCGCCGGTTTTGGTCGTGCCGTTCCCCATGTCCCACGAATACGTGAGCGGATCGCTATCGGGGTCCGTGGCGCTGGCGGTCAAGGTCAACGTCTGCCCGACAGCGCCGGGATTAGGGGTGCAGGTTGGGGGCGCGGAGAGCACCGGCGGATGATTGACCGGAGTGGTCACCGTGATGGCGACAGACTTCGTATCGCTCCCGCCTTTTCCATCCGTCACTGTCACGACAACCGTATAGGATCCCGCAGTTGCGTAGACCTGAGTAACGGATGCTCCGGTTTTGGTGATGCCGTTGCCCATATCCCACGAATAAGTGAGTGGATCGTTGTCGGCGTCGGTGGCACTGGCGGAGAAGGTTACGGTCTGCCCCGTCGTTGCCGGGTTTGGCGTGCAAGTTGGTGCGGCCGAGAGGACGGGCGGGTGATTCACAGGAAGCGCGGATGGGGCGACGAACGCGCCCACGTCCATCGGTTGGCTGCGAGCAGTACCCGCGAAATCGTTGGTGACGCTCGCCAAGGTTGCGCCAGCGCTTTTGACAGGCGAACCGGCTTGGACCGAGTAGTCGGTGGCGACGGTTGAACCCGCGTTGACGAATTTCGGATCGGCGTTGATATCCCCCGCTGCAGCGGCTGATCCGGCGGGGGCACCGTTCCAAAGATTCTTCGAGAACGAAATGCCCGTCAGGGTTCCTGGAAGAACGGTTTGAGTTCCGCCCGTTCGCTGGTAGCTGATGTTGTTGCTGAAGATGGCGTTGCTATGCGTGTCGGCATCGACGTGGATCATTTCTGCACGCGACATGTAAATAGAATTGTTCGCGAACGTGAAGTTTTTCAGACCGCCGCCCAATCCATAGCTGCCGTAATAGAATCCGACATTGTTGCTGACGAGGATGTTGTTAATGATCGAGATGTCGTGCGATATGTTTTGAATCGCATACGGTTCGTTGGCAAATTGAATCCCCGCGCAAGGCGTACCGCCACGGAAATAGGCCGGGTCGTTGGTGCTATAGAGCATGTTGCGTTCTATGACGCAGTTGGTCGCATTGTCGATGTACATGTTCGGGCCGTAGTTGTCGTGCGAGATGTTGCTGGTCGCACGGCAAGAGTCGGCGAGATAAAAGATCATGCCTTCGCCCTGGTTTTTATAGACGGTATTGTTCTTGAATGTGACGTTGTTTCCACCGCCGACGACTAACGCCCCCGGCCAACCGCCGTTCAACGTGTGTGGGTCGTTCATATGGCAGTTGTTGTAAACCGTCGAATTCTGCACGGTGATGTGATGCGTGCTGGCCAAATCGCCTTTCCCGATGCACATGCCGCTATTCACAGAGTCATGCACGGTGATGTTGCTGATCGTAACATTCGAGCAGTTTTCGAGACTGATGCCGTTGCCCTTGGCGTTGCGCAG
>JANXLS010000906.1 GCA_025355035.1 Planctomycetota bacterium
CAAATGCCGCAATCGACCGATGCCAGTCAAGGCTTGCAGCGCGTGATCATGAACGTACAGAATCCGGAGAAACCGCATTCCTTCATCGTTGAGCGCGACCACCAAGACCGCTTGATGATCCTGCGCCACGAAGACAAACAATCCCAACGAGTCCTGCGCACGTTCCCGCACGCGGATTCGAAATCAGCGGATCTTCTGTTCCGAGAACTCGGCCGCCGCATGCGAACACGCGTCTTCGAGAAGTCATTCAAAATGGCGTCGGCGCTGTTGCAGTTGATTTAACATGTCAAAGCGTCATTGACCTGCGCGTTGCCAACGTGTCAGCGAGCTAAGCGAGCCGTTGCAGTTCCGCTCTCTTAATGGGGAAAGGGCCGACGCATGTACTCATGCGCGGGGTGAGGGGAAGGTGCGACATTTACTGTGCCTGGCGATACCCAACACCAAACGTCCCCTCTAACCCCGGCTGTCATATTTCTACTTACTTCTTGAAGCAATACAACGTCTTCGGCGTTCGAACGAAAACGTTCCCCTGCGATATTGCAACCGATGACACCGCGCCGATGGCCTCGCTGCCTTCGCCCGTCGCCACTTCGCTCAGCACCTTCAGTTCGTCGCCTGCAGAGATGACGTATGCTTCGCCGGTCACACGGACCAGATAAATTTTTCCGTCGCCCGCCGCCGGGGATGCTCGGAAGACGCCTTTGCCTTTTACCTTCAGATCAAGGCCCAAAAGCTTCTTGCCGGTCTTCGGGTCCACCTTGATCAGCTCGGACTTCTTGTCGCTCATGACGTAGAGCGCGTTGTTGTAATACAGCGGCGTCGTGCAATCCGGCTGCGATTGCGGGTCTTCGTCGACCCATGCGGCTTCGCTCGTCTTGATTATCTTGCTGGTCTTGTCCAGGTTCACGGCATAGATTGGCGATGCCGTTTTAGCCGCCGTGCAGTAGCATTTTCCACCGCCGGCGATGGGCGACACGACCATGCGCCGATCAGGCTGTTTGCCCGGCGTGTACGAACCGAAACGCCACAATTCTTCTCCCGAGTCTGCGTCGTGGCCTGTCATGTATTCGCCGTCGTTGATCAGCAATTGCCATTTACCGTTGACTTCAACCGGCATCGGCGTGGCATACGTTTCGAGCGTCTCCTGCACCGCGTCGCTGGGCCGAACGTGCTTCCAAATCACTGACCCATCGCTGGGCTTCAATGCCATCAGGTACGAATCCAGTGGCTTACTCTTATCGTCGCCATGATTGCGCAACACCGTGATGTACATCTTGTCTTTGAATAAAAGCGGGCTCGAACCGTAGCCCCAATTAATCGTCAACGGTCCGTTGTCCTTCGTGACGTTCTGCTGCCAGACGATCTTTCCGTCCATCGTCAACTTCGCCACATCACCCGTGCCGTAGAGGTAGTACACGCCTTCGCCATCCGTCACGGGTGAGGGCGACGCCATGTTGTTGCGCCCGTTGCGCGGTGAATTGTCGCCGGAAGCAATCTTCGTCTTCCACAGTTCCTTGCCATCTTTTCGATCGTAACAGACCGCGACCAAATCTTTCGTTTTGTCATCCGCTGAACTGATGAACACTTTGTCGCCCCAGATGATCGGCGTCGCGCCACCGCGTCCGGGCACGGAAACTTTCCACGCCAGATTCTTCTCAAGATTCAACGTGTCCGGAAGATTCGTCTCTGTCGTCGATCCGTCATAATTCGGCCCGCGCCAATTCGGCCAGTTCTC
The DNA here is from genome assembly GCA_025355035.1 of Planctomycetota bacterium. GTDB lineage: Bacteria > Planctomycetota > SZUA-567 > H5-PLA8 > H5-PLA8 > JANXLS01. The sequence continues at coordinate 1,736 of JANXLS010000906.1, forward strand.
AGCATGCGCGACCGACACGAACAACACACAAGCGACAAAAGCAAAAGAAGCGACGCGACTCAACGCCATGATGTTCATCCCTGAATTTTAATTGGTAAAAACAACGCCCGCAATTATACACCACGCAGCGAAATTAAAACGACATCGGCCCCAAATAACATTTCAACGACGCCAGAAAAAGCCCAAGGCTCATGAGCGCGAAAAATCCCATCCAGCACCAATAAACAGTTTCGCGCCCATCGCGTTTGAAGTGCCAAAACAGCAACGCCATTTCTCCAGTGATAATTCCTCGAAAAACGCGGAGCGTCAGGAAAAAGCCAGCGATCGCACATACCACCATCCACACGGTCGTCAACTCGTCTCTCCTATTTCAACGCCTTCCGAAATTCCTCGGTCAGTGCGGGCAAAATTTGAAACAAATCCCCGACAACCGCCAAATCCGCGACATTGAAAATCGCGGCATTGGGATCTTTGTTGATCGCGACAATCGTCTTGCTCGTGCGCATCCCGGCCAGATGTTGGATCGCGCCACTGATGCCGCACGCAATATACAGCGCCGGGTTAACCGTCCTTCCGGTTTGGCCGACCTGCATTGCATGCGGCGCGTAACCCGCATCCACCGCCGCGCGCGATGCGCCGGGAGCGGCACCCAACACGTCGCACAGATCATAGATCAATTTGAAGTTCTCAGCCGACCCCAGACTCCGTCCGCCTGAAATGACGATCGACGCTTCAGACAATTCCGGCCGAGTTCCCGTCGATTGAACGGTAGCGGTAACGATTGCGCGAAGATCTGCCGTATCGGTCGGAGCGTTTAAATTCGCAACGTTTCCTGCACCCGGCTGAGCCGGCTTCAACACGGCGAATGCATTCGCCCGCAGCGTCGCAACCAATGGTCCCGGCCCGGAGAACGCCCCCGTCGTCGTCACACGCCCAGCATGTGTCGGCCGTACAATTTTTATTCCCTTTCCATCTGCGGAGAGTGCCATGCAATCGCTCGCCAACGTTCCACCCAACCGCATCGCAACACGCCCAGCAATATCGCGGGACAACGCACCCGCTCCAAACAAAATGACATCCGCCTTCACGGCATTCGCAACATCAACAACTGCGCACGTCCAACACAACGGAGCATACGGCTCAAATCCCTCTTCGCCAACGCGAACCGCCTGCGCGCCCCACGCAGCCAATTCCGTCGCAACGGAAGTCGCGCCCGCACCCAGCGCGAGCGCATGAATCGTCGCGCCGGCATCCAGCGCGCGCGCAGCGCTCGACAATTCGTGCGCGGATTTCTTCAACGTGCCGCCAGCATGTTCGGCGATCAGTAAAATAGTCATTCAAAACCCCGATTCTGAATTCAAAGTTCAAAGTTGTTAGCCGTTAACTTTGAACTTTGAACCTAAACGTTGAACCGCCGTTAAACGACCTTTGCTTCGTCACACAACCAGCGCACAACTTCACGCGCCGCGTCGGTCGGTGGAAGCGTGATGATTCTGCCCGGCGATTTCTGCGGCGGGGGTGCGATCGTTTCGATTCGGATCGTTGAAATCAACGCAGCCGGATCAAGTCCCAAATCGGCTGGAGTCTTGATCGTCGCCGTTTTCTTTTTCGCATCCAATCTTCCCTTCAACGTCGGAGAACGAGGATCGTTCAATCCCTTATCACAACTGACAACCGCCGGCAGTGTCGCTTCGATCGTCTGCTCGTCGCGATTGAAACGACGTTTGCCAGTGAGTTTCTTTCCGTCCACATCGACGTTCAAGGATTGCACCGCCGTTACATGCGGTATGTTCAACAACTCGCCCAACGCACCTGGAAATTCCCACTGGTCATCGTCGATCGCCTGCCGTCCGCACAGCACCAGATCCGGCGCGAAATCCTTCAATGCCGCTGCGATCGCAAAAGCCGCTCCGCGAGCGCTGATGCCCGGCGCTTTGACCTGAATGGCCGCATCGGCTCCCAGAGCAATTGCATGCAGCACGCATTTCGCCGTATCATCGCCGCCCGCTGAAACGGCAAGAATTGACGAGCCCGGAAGTGCTTCACGCAGTTTCAGCGCCGCTTCAAATGCATAATCATCGTATGGATTAACGAGCATTTCGACGCCGCTGAGTTGGAGCGATTTTCCATCCGCGGCGGGGCGCAGATCAGCGGTCGTAGACGGTACCGGCTTGAGACACACGGCGATTTTCATAATAAACGCCCTTCGAAGACGCAACGACTTCAACACGGTCTATCTACTGTATATGACGCTTAAGGAACGCAAATCATGACGATTTAATGAATCCTCGGCCCGGGCGGCATCGATTGAATCAACTCCGCTTCAACCGCGCGCATTTCGTTCAGCCGTTTCATCGTCAACTCTTCGCCGAAAAAATCGACGCCGAGATGGGTGAAGAGAAGATAATGGTTGACTTCCGACGCATACAAATCTTCGTAAAAATGACCGAGTTCCGTTCCGTGCGCGGTGTCGGCCAGCAATCGAAATCGCTCAGCGCTTCGCGCTTCAATCAATCCGCACACCAGCAGCATGTCGAGGAAATTGTCGCGCCCCTGTACTTGCCACAGTTTTCGCAATCCCTGAGCGTAACGATTTCCGCCCTTCTCCGCTTCAGGCTTCGGGTAGTTTTTCAGAAGCTTTTCGACCCGGTCCGCGTGCTCAAATTCTTCGTTCGCAAGATCATTCATGAGCTGCTTCAACACTGGGAAGCGCTTGCCATGAACCTTCAGCGTGTGCAGCGCCATCGCGGCCGCTTTTTTCTCGGCGAAGAGATGATCCAGCAACAGCGGCCCCGGATCAGCCAGCACCCGATCAGCCCACGACTGCGGCGTTTGAAAATGCAACCCCAGAAATTGACTCATCGTTCGACTCGTTCGTGTCTCTAAATCTGAAAACGTTCAATTTTTAGTATTCAAACCCCGCCGGAATGACGCCGCCCTTCGTGACAATAATGATTCCGTCGCGTACGAAAAACTGCTTGTTCGGATCGTCATAGTGCGTCTGTTTCGTCGCGTTGATCAACCTTGCTCTATTCCCAACGGACGCGTCTTTATCCACGATCGTCCGGCGCAAAATGGCATCTTCGCCAATGCCGATACGCGGACCGGAATCGTTCGGCGACTGATAAAAATCCGCGCCCATCACGATCGAACTTTCAATTGTCGCCCCCTTGCCGACGCGCGCCCGGACACCGAG
>JANXLS010000919.1 GCA_025355035.1 Planctomycetota bacterium
CGCCTTGCCGATCCGGATCTTCCCAAACTCTGCATGCGCCGGATTGATCAGCCAATTCTACATCCGCAACGCAGGACCGGACAACAAGCCTGCGCCGACACCGGTAGTCGTTAAGCCGGGGGCAAAGGCTGTAGTCGAATCGGCGACGTAGGAAAGGGTCTATTTGTCATCTAGTATTTGTCATTTGTGATTTGTCATTTTTAAAGCGTCCGCAACCGCGAGATCCTTTTGAAAATGGCACATATCAAATGCCAAATCACAAATGACAAATGCCTTTGTCGTCTCCATGAATTTCCGTATTTAATCCGCCACCCTGAAAAAATGAAAATGATTTATCTCGATAACGCCGCAACCAGTTGGCCCAAACCGCCCGAAGTCTTTGACGCGATGAACTTGTTCATGCGCGATCTTGGCGGAAATCCTGGACGCTCGGGTCATCGCATGGCCACGGGCGCCGAAGCCATGATCGGCGAATGCCGCAACGCCGTGAGCAAATTCTTCGGACTCAACGATCCGGCCGGTTGTGTCTTCACGTTGAACTGCACTGACGCGCTGAACATAGCGATTAAAGGCGTCGTCAAGCAGGGCGATCATGTCATCACGACGGCTCTCGAACACAATTCGATCAGCCGCCCGTTGCAGCAGATGGCCGACAGCGGCTTCATCACGCTCACGCGCGTGGTTCCGGAGATCGAAAAAGGCGCGTGGCACGTCGAAGAAATCACGAAAGAATTGCGCTCTAACACGAGGCTCGTCGCGCTCACGCATTGCGCCAACGTGACCGGGGTGATCAACCCGATCGAAGCGCTCGGAGCCGCGTTGCGCGCTGCGAATCCGAAGATCCTGTTCCTCGTTGACGCGGCCCAATCCGCCGGCATTGTCCCGATTAATATGGAGACGGGCAACATCGACTTCCTGGCGTTCCCGGGTCATAAAGCGCTCTACGCGCCGACGGGCACCGGAGCGCTTTTGATCGGACCGCGCGTCCGCGGCGAAGAGTTGAATTGCTTTCGCGAAGGCGGCACCGGCGGCGACAGCGCCAGTCCGCTCCAGCCGATCGAACTTCCGCACCGGCTCGAAGGCGGCACACCCAACACGATGGGCATCGCCGGCATGCTCGCCGGGATTCGCTTTTTGAACAAGCAGGGCCCGGCCAAAATTCTCGAACACGAACGCGCGATCGTCAAACGCTTCATCGACGCCTTCAGTGCCGACAAGCGATTCACGATTTACGGCACGACGGACCTCTCGCGCAAAGTCGGTGCGCTCTCGATCACGATCAAGGATCGCGACAACGCCGAGACGGCCAGCATCCTCGATCAGGCCTTCGAGATCGCTGTTCGCCCGGGCCTGCATTGCGCGCCGTACACGCACAAACACCTCGGCACTTTTCCGACGGGGACGCTTCGTGTCGCGCCGGGATTCTTTACGACGCTTGAAGAAGCCGACACCGCTATACACGCGTTGCAGGAAATCGCGTCGTAATGTTGTGGTGCAGGCGTCCCGCCTGCCCGTCATCGCGACATTTTTTTGAGACATGCAGGCGGGACGCCTGCACTACAATTGGCGTAAACCACCCGCATGACAGCGCCGAATCCCAACAGCTTCGCCATCACGAATCGCCGCCTCAGCCGCCTGCTTGCATTTCTGTCCATGTTCCTCGTTGCAGTCGTCGTTCTTGCCGTTGGGTCGCACAAACAATGGTTCGGCCCGGGCCCCGCAACAACCTTCTACGATCCCAAAGGAATCCTGACCGGTCCCGGTACGTTTCTCGTGCTGATCGGTGCCGCGCTCGCCGCGTTGCTGCTGTTCGTTGCGTACAAAAAATGGACGCTCAAGGGCACGATGGAGAACCCATCCGCGGCATTGAAGACAGACGAGAACGCACTGCGGGCGCTTACGGAATGGCTCGCGCTCGACGTGCTGAATGCGGCTCCGAACACAGCCACTCCCTCGCGCGTCGAAGGCCATTTTCGCAACCGCGCGCTCCGTATCGAACGCATTGAAGTCAACGGCAGCGCGCGGGTGCGCTTAACCATTCAAACGGCATCATCCCTTGCGCTGAAAGTCTGGTGGCTCGGGAAAATGCGAGCGGATGTTGACGGCCCGCGCGAAAGCTCCGCCTTCGCAACCGCCGATCCTCAATTCGAAAACTGTTGCGCATGGCAAGCGTCGGCTCCCAACGACGCGCTCGCTTTTCTCAATCGAAGCGACGTAACCGGAACGCTGCACCGCGTCTGCTTTATCTCCGGACGCAACGAAAACGGCGACGACATCGGCGTCACGTTCGAACGCGATCGCATCGTGTTGATCACGCGCATGCCATCGCGCGAATTTATGCATGCGACGTCGGCGCTGGTGCTGCTGCAAGACCTCGTCTTCCTCGCGGACGCCGCCGAAAGCAAATCCACGCATTCGATTCTTGCCGGGACAGTCGCATTCGGAAAGGAGCTCGGCGATCCAACTTCCGCGGCGCCGCTTCAAAAAAAATCAGCGATCATGAGCTTTCTGAGTTGTCTGATGTTCATCGTTTTCATTCTCGTCCCGCTCGCAGCGATGTGGATCGCCGGGTCGTACTATTGCGCCAAAGCGCTCGACATGTCCGCTGGAATGATCTGCTTTTTTCTGCCGGTGCTGCTGCTGGCGATCTTCGTATTCACACGTCCGACCGCTCCCGAAAACGATGCTGACGCGGCCAACGACATCGATACCGTGCGCGCCGCCGCATTAAAATTTTGGGAAGAAACGCTTCGAACCGATCCCGATTCCGCCCGGTTATTGGATATTTATGAACGACGACTCCGAGAACTCAAAGAAGCCTAGCGTACCCGGAGCGACGCGCGCCGAATTGCTCGGCAGCCTGCTCAAGAACGTCTCGCGCTCGTTCTACCTGACGCTCCGCGTTCTCCCCGCGGGACTGCGCGAACCCGTCGGCCTGGCGTACCTCCTTGCGCGGGCCGCCGACACCGTCGCCGACACGGAGTTGATCGCGCCCGAACGCCGCCTCGAATTGCTTCTCGCGCTACGAGCGCAAGTCAACGGCTCGACCGGCACGGTCGCGCATGACATCGCCGCAGAACTCAGCGTACACAATTCCAATCCGCACGAACGCGCGCTGCTCCAATCGCTCGAACCCGCGATTGCATTGCTCAATGAGTTCAGTGCTTCCGACACGTTTGAAATACGCCGCGTCGTTACGACGCTCACTGAAGGTATGGAATTCGATCTTCGGACGTTTCCCAGCGAGACGTCCGGGCAATTGACGGCGCTGAAAAATCTCGACGAACTCGAACGCTACACGTATCTCGTAGCTGGCTGCGTCGGCGATTTCTGGACGCGCATGTCCATCGCCCACGAGCCGAAATTGCGAGAATGGAACACGGCAGATGACAAGTGCGTCCGTGGTATCCGATTCGGCATGGCGCTGCAATACACCAACGTTCTGCGCGACGTTTCGAAAGACCTGCGCATCGGCCGCTGCTATTTCCCGGACGAGCTTTTAAAGGCGCACAGCATCACTCCCAACGATCTGCTTGATCCGCAGAACAGCGCCAAAGCCCGGCCGGTTCTGGTCAACTTGATACGCACCGCGTTGGAACATTTCGACGAGGCGCGTCGTTACCTTTTGTCAATCCCGCGCACCTGCGTTCGATTGCGCCTCGCGTGTCTCTGGCCAATTCTGATCGGCCTCCCGACACTCGAAAAACTGGGCCAAAACGCCGATTGGCTCGACCCCAAGAAGCCCTCGAAGATTTCACGCGGCCATGTGAAACGCATCCTGGTATTTTCTTTTTTGGCGGTGGGATCAAATCGTGTGTTGGGATGGTGGATTGCGAAACAGATGAACGCCGTTCGCGCGAGTTTCGGCATGGTTTAATTGAGCAGCGCGCAGTTAGCGAGACATTCCTCTCACCCCGCGCATGAGTACATGCGTCGCCCCTCTCCTCGACAGGAGAGGGCAACGGCGGCGACTGGCATTGCTCGCTGGGACGGAAAACGTTGGATTCAATTCGGCTTTGGGTGCGCTTTAAAAAAATCCCAGATCGTTTCGCTTGCGTCAAAATCGCGGCACAGCTTCCCGATCCGTTCTTCCGGCAGGTACTGTGGGCCGTTGGGCCAGGTGTGTCCGCCGCCATCGACGCGGTACAGCCAGACTTCGGAATCGTCGCGGCCGCCGCTCCATTTGGAGACGAAGACGTGGCACCCGTCGTCGAATTCTTGGTCCGGAATTTCGCTGACGACAGGCGTCTTGCGGCAGCCATTTTTTTCGATCCAGACCTGCACGGCTTTGTCGGTGTCGATGATGCTGCCGCGATCGCCGCCCTGAACTTTTCCGCCGTGATAGAACACGATCGGGTCGGCGGTGCCTTGAATGATCAACACGGATACCGGTTCGCTCGGATGGAAGTTCGCGGCGACGGGTTCAGCAATCCCGCCAACAACCGGAGCGATCGCGGCGATGCGGTGCGTTATGCGCGCGGCGAGGTAATGCGACATCATCCCGCCGTTCGAAATGCCCGTTGAATAAATCCGGCGCGGATCGATGGGATGCTTCGCGTTAATCGCGGCGAACATGTCTTCGACGAACGCGACGTCGTCGACGTTATCCGAGTGCGGGGCCAAATCGGCACCTGTTCGGCCGTCGTTGAAATTGTGCCCCACGCCATCGGGGTACGCGACTATGAACTTTTCGCGAAAGGCGATGCGACTGAACTTCGACATCCCTTCGGCTTCGAGCGCATTGCTGCCGCCGCCGTGGAAAACAAAGACCAGCGGAACGGGGGGGTCGTTGGGAAGCGAGTCGGGAATGTACAGGCGATAGGTGCGTTTCAAGCCGCCGGATTCCAACGATTCCGCGCGCGATCGCGACGGGGTCATGATGTTTGGCATGGAAAAATTCAGCCCATTGCCAGGCGCTTTTGGATGTCTTCCCACGGCGCGCTGTAGGCCTTCACTTCCGACGCGGTGAGCGATTCGATGTGACGCAGCAGGTTCTTTGTGTTGGGATTGGAGAAGGCGACGCAGAGCAGTTTGCCCAGTTTCTCAAAGGCGACCGCTTCGTGCTGGCGGCAGAATTCCAGGTCGAGCAGATGCTGGATTTCGTTCGATACCGGGAAGAAGCGCAGGTACACGCGCGGGGCCGTTTCCTGCTGGCGCAAGGCTGCGGCGAGCACGTCGGAGCTCAAACCGAATTCTTCGCGCAAAATCCGCCCCAAGGGCTTGAAGGATTTGCGCTGCAACAGCAACGCGGCATCAATCTGCTCGCGGGTCAAGGCGTTGGCTCGAACGAGAATTTTTCCCAACGGCTCGCTCTCGCGCTTGGATTCCGGCGACGTGTGCGCGGCATCCGGTTGAGCGGAGGAGGAGGGTCGGACGGGAGGGATTCGGCGCGGCGCTGGCATTGAATGATATGTAACACTCTTGTGGTAAAATACAATCGAAAGAATTCAATTGATGTTGAGGGGGGTGTATAACCGGACTTGCGCTCAAAAAATGCCGATAACTGAATTGGGGGAGTCAGGAGTTTGGGATGTCGGCGGATTTTGAAGCGGGGAAGGTTGAGTTTCTGAAGCGGGCGGCGGCGGCGTATGATCGGATGATGAAGGAGGACCAGGAGCAAGTGGTCACCTTCGACCAGATGGAAGATCGGGCGTTGGAGGTGGGTTCCAAACTGGAATGCTTCCTGATGG
>JANXLS010000941.1 GCA_025355035.1 Planctomycetota bacterium
CGGTCGGCATGGCGAACCTCTCGGGGCGGAAAAATGTAAGGGTGCCCGAATTAAACCTATTGTAGTGCACCCAACCGGAATGAAAAGTAATATCCGGGTCGTTTCGAACGCGTACGTCAAAATAAAGGTCTGGACATGGCGGCGACTCAACAACCGACAGGCAATCCTGTCTTCGATTACAAAGCCGGATTTCGTACGACGGCGCAGAGCATCCAGCGCATCCTGCTGCTCAGCGGTGCGTTACACATTGCGGCTGGTATCGTCGCACGATTTGTGACATTCGAAAACGAATCGCTGGAGCAGGCGCTGCGTTACGCGCCGGTGTTGGGATTGGCGTTGATCGTCGGGAGTGGCGTTTGGGGCTACCGTTGGCGCAGCCAATTGCGCGCCGATTTTCAACGCGAATTCTCGACGGTCCGGTGAAAACGGAAGTGTGATTCTCTCGTTTTTTTGAACGTGCAACGCAAAGACGTAAAGTAAAAGCGTACCGAATTTACGCACAGTTCCACTTTTCAATCTTGGCGAGCGTGTCGAGCGGCGCTATATTTTATGAATTGGTTTTGTAGAACGCTGCGAATGATTCATTTAAAACGCTGGGCACGAGGCTGGGAATGACTCCCATTTACTGCACGGACTGTCTGGATCGCATTCCGCTCGAATTCTTCAAAGAGGGGAAAGCGGCGTTTTCGGGCGGACAGCCTTACCTCGTTGCGCACGCCCAGCGGTTGGGGCTGTCGCTCGACATCAAGCCGCCGTCTACGTACGCAGCCATTCTGGGCTTCGTATTGGGTGGTGCACCGAAGGAAGTCGAATCGGTCGGTGTCCCGACACCCACTCAAAAATTAGGCGCGCGTCAACCCCAACAGGCCATCAGAATTCCAGTTCGGAAAATCAAGCTTCCGGTGCGGCGATGTGAACTTCAAATCGTCCAGCATGCCGATGGCGTGCACGAAGCTCGGCCGCCCGCGCGAATTGATTTACTGCCCTATGTATCGAAGGACGACGCGTTGTTGCTGGGCCGGGAATCGAAGTACTCGGCGATTTTCAAAGCTTTTCCGCGCGTGTCACGCCAGCATTGCCTGTTCTGGTTTTCGGGCGGAAAGGCGTTCGTGCACGATTTGAGTTCGGCGAATAAAACGTTCGTCGATGGAGTTGAACTTCTAGCGGATCAAGCGCTTCCATTTTTTCGCAATCAGGTGCTGACGCTGGGGGCCAAACACAGTGCGTTGAAAATAACTCTGATCGCTGAAGGCTATCCCTTTACGGACAAAAATGCGTTTGATGCCATCGGATCGACGCAGGGCGATGAGCCTGTCACGACGCGATCACCCGTCGATGACGTTGGTTTTGAATGCCCGGTTCCAACGCCAGCGAATCACGAATCTACTCATGCGATGCAATGATTTGGATATTGTGGTGCAGGCTTTCAGATGCTATTAACACGACCATCCTGAAAGGCTGTACCTTTCGCGCCCCATCCAACGCCAAAGGGCGTTGGATAGGGCGGACCGGTCACAGACTTGCGGTCTGAGTTCGACGGCGTCTTACCACGTCACCGCGCCCTTGCTGGACGAACTGACGGTCCGCGCGTACTTCGCCAGCACGCCGCGCTTTTCGCGGATTTCGGGTTTGACCCAGGCGGCTTTGCGTTTGGCGAATTCGGCTTCGGAGACGTTTGCGTTGAGACTTTTTGATTCGGCGTCGATCGTGATCATGTCACCGTCTTTTAACAAACCGATCGGGCCGCCGACCCAGGCTTCGGGGGAGATGTGGCCGACGACCAGTCCGTGCGTTCCGCCGGAGAAGCGGCCGTCGGTGATCAGGCCGATGCTGTCGCCCAAGCCTTGACCGACGAGCGCAGCGGTGACGGCAAGCATTTCTCTCATGCCGGGACCGCCGACGGGGCCTTCACCGCGGATCACGACGACGTCGCCGGCGACGATCTTGCGCTTCTGGATCGCGTCGAAACATTCTTCTTCGCTGTCGTAGACTTTCGCCGGGCCGGTGATGCTGCGCTTCTTTAAGCCGGCGACTTTCGCGACGGAACCGTCGGGCGCGAGGTTGCCGTGCAACACGACGATGTGGCCAGTCGGGTGCATCGGCGCGTCGAGCGGTTTGATGACGCTCTGTTTGCGGTTGTAGATGCTGGTCACGGTCGCGAGATTTTCGGCGAGTGTCTTGCCGGTCACAGTCATGCAATCGCCGTGGAGGAAGCCGGCGTCGAGCAAGGCTTTCAAAACGGCTGGCGTACCGCCGCCGCGATGCAGGTCGTTCATGACGTAGCGACCGCCGGGCTTGAGGTCGGCGAGATGCGGGACTTTGGCACCGAGACGATCGAAGTCGGCGAGCGTCCATTCGACTTGCGCTTCGTGCGCGATGGCCATCAAATGCAGCACGGCGTTCGTCGAACCGCCGAGCGCGAGGACGAAGGTGTACGCGTTTTCAAGGGACTTGCGCGTGATCAGATCGCTGGGGCGAATGTTCTTTTCGATCAGGTTGATCAGCGCTTTTCCGGCCATGAAGGATTCGCGTTCTTTGTGTGCGCTGACGGCGGGATTGCTTGCGCCGTAGGGCAGCGAAAGACCCATCGCTTCGATCGCGGAACTCATCGTGTTGGCGGTGTACATGCCGCCGCACGAACCGGCACCGGGGCAGGATTCGCTTTCGATTTTGTAGACACCTTTTTCATCGAGCTTGCCGGCCTGAAACTGTCCGACGGCTTCGAAGATCGAGACGATGTCGAGGTCCGCGCCGTTCTCCGCCGTGCCGGGAAGAATGCTGCCGCCGTAGACGAAGATGCTGGGGATGTTCAAGCGCGCCATGGCCATCACACAGGCGGGCATGTTCTTGTCGCAGCCGCCGAACGCGAGCAGA
>JANXLS010001034.1 GCA_025355035.1 Planctomycetota bacterium
CATGCAGCCGCTCAGCCGTGAAGATCGAGCCGCAAGCGCCAAGCGTGAAATCAGCGTCCATTTCAACAACAAACAGCAAGCCTTCCTCGACTTCGTGCTCTCGCACTACGTGAGCCAAGGCGTGGAAGAACTGGACCCGGAAAAGCTGACGCCGCTGCTGCGCTTGAAGTATCACAATTCAATCGCCGACGCCGTGGCCGATTTGGGCAACCCGGACGAAATCGGGAAGGTGTTCGCAGGGTTTCAGAAATATTTGTATCAGCAGGGAGTGGCGTGAGGTAATCCATGAATCCTACGAATGTGACCGTCTCTCTCGTCGGCATGAACTCTCCCATGCTGCAAAAGGTTATTGATTTGGGCCGGGAGCATCGCGCGACTTTGGGCTTCATGCCGCACGGGGGGTTCCAAGACCACGCGGAAAAGAAATGTATTTTGGCGGCCATTGAAGGCGACCGCGTATGTGGCTATTTGATGTTTCGAATCTCCCGCGAGGAAGCCGTTATCGTTCACCTTTGCATTCGACCGGATTGCCAGCGAAGCGGGGTTGCAAGAAAGCTGTTCAATGAATTCCGCAATCGAACCGTTCATCTTCGGGCGGCTGTTTTACGTTGTCGGCGCGATTTCCCGGCTGACGCCCTTTGGCCCAAACTAGGGTTTGTCGCATACGGCGAGAGTCCCGGACGAAGCGAAGCCGGTAAGATTCTGACGCATTGGCGTCTAAACTACGGAGAGGTCAATTTATTCTCCGATCAAGCCGCCGTTGATCATGCGCGATTGGGTGTCGTCATGGATGCCAACATCGTCTACGCGATAAACCCGATCAACGGCGAGGACAAACCCGAAGCAAAAGCGTTATTGGCTGATTGGTTGGGGGAACTCGTTGAACTTCGCGTTACCGAAGAAATGTTCAACGAAATTAACCGGCACGCTGATCAATCCAAACGAACCAGCAGTAAGGCGTTTATTCAGAGTTTCAACCCGATTTCAACCAGCCCGGACGAATTCGATAAGGCACAGGCGCTGCTTAAACCGTTTTTTGCGGGGCGCAGTCGAACGAGTGACGATTCCGATTTTCGTCAACTGGTACATGCCATTGCGAACAACATGACCGCCTTCGTTACTTGTGACGGGCCGTTGCTGGAATTGTCAGACAGTGTTTTTGAAAAGTTCGGACTGCGGATTCTCCGGCCTAGCGAACTTATCGTTCAACTGGACACACTTGAAAACGAAGAAGCCTACCGACCAAGCAGTTTAGCGGGAACTCATATCCAATTAAAACGTGCAACAGCGAATCTCGATGAATCATGGGG
>JANXLS010001091.1 GCA_025355035.1 Planctomycetota bacterium
TCCGGTCGCCATCTCGCCGGTGCCGACGACAAGCACCGTTCGATTCTTCAATTCAAAAAGCTTTTGAGCCAGATCGACTGCTGCAGAACTGACCGACGCGCGAGACCGACCAATGCCGCCGTCCGCACGAATCTCCTTCGAGAGAAAAAACGCTCGCTCGAACAGTCCGCGCAATGTTTTTCCACACGCGCCACATTCGGTCGCGATACGGTAGGCTTCTTTCGATTGCGACAAAATCTCGGTCTCGCCCAAAATCTGCGAGTCCAGCGATGCGGCGACTTCGAACAAATGCCGGATGGCGTCGACGCCTTTGTGATCGTACATCGCCGATGTGAATTCGTGTTCCGGGACATCGTGATACTCACTCAGAAAAGCTCGAATCCGCGCCGCCGGATCGCCGCCTTTGCCGGCGACCGAATAGATTTCGACACGATTGCAGGTCGAGAGAATGATCGCTTCATGAAAGCCGTGAGCGAGAATTCCGCCCATCGCTTTGGGCAAATCTTCAGCGCGGAAAGCGAGACGCTCGCGCAAGGAAACCGGAGCCGTGTGATGCGACAGCCCGATGACTCGCAAGCCTTCTTCGAGAGTCGGAACGCTCATGCGCCCCTCCCGGTGCGTGCGACTCGTGCAGCGTTGGGAGCACTCCCGGTCGTCGCCTGTTTCTCGCGCGGATGGCTCAACGCAAATGTCAGGATCACCAGCGCCGCTCCGGCAAGAACACACTTCGCCGCCATGCGACCGTTGATCCAACGCATCATTCGGCCCGTCACCAATGCAAAGAAAACAAACCACGTGACGAACGTCGAGACGACCTTCCAATCCAGCCAATTCGTTCCGCTGGATTTCGACGCCATTTGAATACCCGTTCCCAAGGCGATGGTGAAGACCAGCAGTCCGAGTCGCGAGCACAGAATCTCCAGCCGCTCGGTCCGCTCCAAACTGGGTAAATCCTGAAAGAGTACGCCGAACGCTTTGCGTTTCAGCAATCGATTTTGTTCCAGATAAAGCACACTCGCGCCACACGCCGTCAGGAACAATCCGTAGCCCAGGAACGCGCAGATGATGTGCGTTGCAAACAACGCGGGCGGAGTGGAGATCGGTGTTTGCGTAGCGTCGGATGTGATGGACAACGCCATTAATCCCGCAACGACAGGCAGCGCCAACGCGCCCAGTGATCGTGCCCCGGAGACGAACAATGCCAGCAGATAACTGAGCGCCAAGGCCCACGCCATCAGTCCGTAGATGTCCGACACGCTGTTAAAGAAATGAGTTGCGGCACTCTTGCAGGCCATGCCGATCGCCGCCGTTTTCAGCAGCGCGCCCAACCCGGCGAAAAAATACTGCCAGCCCGGTTGCTTGAACGCCGCGTAACGAAATCCGGCGATGGCCGCCAGCGCACCCAATATAAAACTGGCAAGCGCTCCAATAGCTAAAAATTCGTGCGTCACGATGCGTTCGTTTACTCTCTTGGCCCGGTTCAGTGCATTAAGTAAATTGGTATCTTAGTCGAACCGGCTCTAAAAGCTCAACCAATTAGAGTATAGCTTCACTGCTAACTTTAAGCCATATCCACTTCAACGCTGCCATTCAATTCACGAGCAATGTAGGCCGTGACCGGTGTGACCGCTGGAAACGTCACCGCTTTCCCAGAAACCAAGTCGAAGTGCGCGCCGTGCCAAGGACATTCCACAACGCATCGCTCGTTTTCGTGCAACACCGTGCCTTCAGCGAGTGACGCTTCGTCATGCGTACACATGTCGTCAACCGCCAGAATCTTTCCGTCCACGCGAAAAAGCGCAATCTTCTTTCCGCCCACCATTGCGCACGTACCCGCTTCGCCTACAATTTCGGTTGAAGCACAAGCCTTGACGTAAGCCATCAATCTCCTCGCAATTTCGTTTTGATGGGACGAACCACAACCGGCGTTCCACCTGCTCCGGGGCATGTATCCGCATCCGCCGCTACCCTATGCAGCGCGTGCCATTCAGCCTTCGCGCCTTGGTAAAGTCGCACGGCTTTTCCGCAATGCATGCATCCGTAAGTCTCGTCTTTTTTCACTTCGCGAACATTGCGATTGACCAACTTCCATACGCGCGACTTAGACGCCGGATCGATAAACAACCGCTTGACTCTAACATTGAACATCCAACCTGCTTGAGCATTCATGACCTGTGTGTCCTTAATAAATCGAATCCGTCCAGCGTTTGTATTATACCCCAAATCAGCCTACTCCTCACCAATCTTTTCATCAATCTGCTTGCGCAGCGGTTCGATTACGTTTTCTAAACCAAAGTGAAGAATGACTTCTTCAAAGAATCCGTCCATGATCATCTTCTTCGCTTGGAACTCGTTCAACCCGCGCGACATCAAATAGAAGAGAATCGTCGGATCGATCTGCCCCGCCGTCGCCCCGTGCGAGCAGCGA
>JANXLS010001138.1 GCA_025355035.1 Planctomycetota bacterium
ATTGTCTTGGCGGTGGTTTGCTTGAGTTCTTCGGCTTTGCGTTTGTTTTCGGCTTTGGCCGCGATGCCCAGCACATCCTGGCGCGGCATCAAATAATAGATACCGGCGGAGGCCAACGCTGGAACGAGCAGCCAGGCGAATGCGCGCGGGATGCGGACAGGGAACGCTTTTTCGACGCGGACGGCCGCCATTTTTTGCGTCGCTTCGCTTAAGAAAGCGTCGCCAAATTGAGCGTTGACGGGATCGTTGAAATCAAGCGTCAACGCGCTGCTCAACCTCGCGTTCAAACCGAGGCGTTCGTCGGCGAGAATGGCGGCCTTCTTGGCGTGAATGGAATTCGCAAACATTCGCCACAATAGGAACGGGGTTCCCATAATCGACAATCCGCCCCAGAAAACCCAGACGTTGATGCCGAGCATTCCCAGCGAAAAGAGTTTGTCGGCGATTAAAAAAAGCGGCAGAATCCACGCGGAGATTGTCAGCAGGACAGCGAAGGCATTAAGCGCCGCTTGAATGCGCAGACGTGTTAACGCGCTGTTGGTATAGGCGCGGAGTTGGCTTTGCGCGCGCGGAGCGTCAATGTTTGCGTCTGCTGTGAGCGTCGACATGGCGAGAATCCCCTGTCAGCAATGAAATACACTTATCTTTTACTACCACATTCAACAACCATACGCAACGATGGCCACACGTTTGCGTAAATTCTCTTGGGAGTAATTGGAAGCGGAGCGTCATACCTCCGTTATTCAGCCATAATAGGACGAACGAGACGTGCGAATGTTTCACGAAAATCGCTCGTTCGTTCGCCGCTCGATAATCAAGGCGGAAACGACAGAGTGATTCTCAAGGGAGGCGTATCATGAGCGAATTCAAAAACATCATTTTAACGACGGACTTGTCGAGCAATTCCGAAGCGGCTCGCCCCTATGCGGTGGCGCTTGCGCGGAAGTTTGGAGCGACGTTGCATTTACTGCATGTGTTTGAAGACGCGGGCTATTATCACGACGCCGGAATGAACGAAAGCATTCCGCTGGCTCCACTGGAATGGATCGAGAACGCTCAGGCCGAACGGCGAAGACGGCTCAATGCGCTGGCTGCGGATATTGAAAAAGTCGATGGCGTGAAGATTGACGCGGCGTTGCGTGTTGGAGCGGCTTCGCGCGAAATTATCGATCACGCGACCGAAAACAAAGCAGACTGCATCATCATCGCGACTCATGGTCACACGGGGTTTGCGCATTTCATCTTCGGATCGGTCGCGGAGAAAGTGGTGCGCACGAGCCCATGCCCCGTGTTGACTGTTCGGCCGCAAGCAGAACCCAAGTAGACACGGACCTTGCTATTTTTGCGCAATCAATTCCCAAAGCAAGCCGATCAGAACGACTCCGAATGCAAGAAACGCGAACCACAATTTCGCGGCGATACCCAAGCCGTGCCATACGACGGCTTTCATGCCGACGGTGAGTGCGGGTTTAAAATGCGCGAGCGTGTTTGCGGTGGCGTCTTTTTTGGCGGAGCGTTTCCGGTAAATCCATTCACCGAGAATCGCGCAGGCGAAGATGCCGATGAACGACATGATCGCGGAACCGATCAACGATCCGAGCACGGGAATCGGGATCGGGATCAGTGTGCCAAAAAATCCGAAGATCACGCCGCCGAAGAACGAAAACCACGCTGCCATCGATGAGGCTTTCGATCGCTCGAAACCCATGTTGCCAAGGACGCCATCCACGAATTCTCCTCCGGCCGCGAGCAAAAAAACGATCACGGTCGCCAGCCAAGGGAGATGCGCCATGGCGAGGAAGCCGGGCAATATCGACGCCAGGAATGCTGCAGCAAATTGAACCCAGAGGCCCGGAAGGCGGAGCGGAATCAGGAGTACGCCGGTTGCGCTTGCAGTCAAAAAGATCGGTAACCACAGATGCATTTCGATGATTTTGAGAATGTGCATCATGGTGTGCGATCCGAAGGGAAGCGGTTTCAAAAGTCGAAATCCTTTCGACTCACAAAATTGCGGTGCGGACGTCCCGCCTGCAAATTCTATGCAGGCGGGACGCCTGCACCACAATTTACTGGCCTTTGCCGAGACGGAGTGCGAGGCGAGGGTCGAGGTCTGGGCAATCGAGGATTTTGGCCTGTGTTTTCGCGACATCGTAAGGCACTCGGTAAAATCGAAAACCGTCGGGTTCCAGCAGGACGTAACACGCGCGCGGATCGTTGTCGCGGGGTTGACCGACGGAACCGACGTTGACCATGACGCGCTCGTGAAACGGGTATTTCTGGCCGGGCTCGGCTTCCTGATAGCGCTTCTCCGACCAAACACCGGGACGATGAGAGTGACCGAAGAAGAAGGCGCGGACGTCAGGATGCGCGGCAAAACCGGCGTCGGCTTCTTCGCGCGTCGTCACGTAACGCCACGATCCGGGCGCGGCGGGCGTGTCGTGAACAAAGAGCGTGTTGTCAATCCGCCGGGACGGCTGGAGTTTCTGCATGTATTCCCAATTGACGACGCGGCGTTGATGCTCGGCGCGACGCAGAAACGCGCCTTTCAATTCGTCCGGGCAAACTTGCTTGCGCGTCCAAATGGCAGCGCCGGTTGCCGCGGCATTGAAGGATTTCGGCGGACCTTTCAGGCAGGCTTCGTCGTGATTGCCCAACAGACTGAATTCGAAGCGCTTAACGAAGTCAAGAACCTCCGCCGGGTTTGGTCCGTAGCCAACGATGTCGCCCAGAAAATAGACGCCCGTGGCGCCGCGTTGCATCAAGTCCGCCCAAACGGCTTGGAGCGCTTCGAGATTGGCGTGGACATCTGAAAGGATCGCGATCATTCTGTTCCCACCGCTTGGCGTTTGAAAGGGAATGGAGTATTATGCGCAAAGGTTGTTCGGTTTCAAATGAAGTCGATGTATTCCACGATTCCTATGATACTCTATTTTTAATACAATGACGCGGTCATGCGGTTAGAACCTATCCCAAAACTCGGCGCGTCCAGATGCACCGCGCCGGGCAAGTGGACCG
>JANXLS010000482.1 GCA_025355035.1 Planctomycetota bacterium
AAGGATCGCACGGTGCTGGAAGTCGGCGCGACGCTAAGCGACCGTATCAAGCTCTACATAGAATTCGAACAGGAGACGGGCGCGACGCTCGAAGGCGGCAGGTCCAACGGCGCCGAATGGGAAATCGAACAAGGCTACGTCGATTTCTCGATCACGCAAGCGATCAACTTTCGCGCCGGGACGATGCTTGTTCCCGTGGGGCGGTTCAATTTGAATCATGAAGGCTTCGTCAACAATTTCGTGAACCGACCGCTGGTCAACCGCTGGGTGATCCCGACGACGTGGTACGAAGAAGGCATCGCACTGCATGGGGAGCCGGTCGATACGAAATCGCTGGGCATCAGTTACGAGCTCGGATTGTATAACCCCGCCGTCGCCAGCGGAGCGAATTCCGAAACCGGCTTTCGGGAAATCCGCAATGAAGGCGGTTCGCCCGCGTTCAACGGCAAGGCTGGAGCAATGCGCGTCGTCTTTGAGCCGGCGCGTTCAGCGAAGTGGTTCGCGGACAATTTGGAAGTCGGATTCTCGGGCTACCTCAGTAATTATCGTTCGCCCAGTGTGACCACTGCTGCCGGCGACACGTTCCCCATCGCGCATGGCGCGTTGGACCTTGCCGCGTTCGATCTAACGTACGAAAAAAATCACTTTGGATTCAGAACTGAACTCGCAACGGCCCGCACCAGCGCCGGAGCGAACCCGGATCGCAAGGCGCAATCCGCGCGCGGTTTCTACACGGAAGCATTTTACGCGTGGCAACCGTGCTTCTTTAAAGAAGGTCCGATCGCGAAGAGTTTCAAAGATCCGCGCCTCGTCTTCGCGACGCGATTTGACTGGATCGAACTTAACCCCGGGCGCGATGACGCGCGCGATTTGAAGCGCCTGACGACCGGCGTCAGCTTCCGGCCACTGAGTAAAACGGCGATCAAATTCGATTACCAAATGGACTTCAGCCACTCCGGCCTGACGCTCGATACGCTTCCCGATTCGGGACGCGGCAAACGCACCGACGCGTTTTTGTTCGGCGTGACGACGGGATTTTAATAATGAATCACTCCCCCGACCCACTACGTTTCATGACGCGCCGCGATTGCCTGGCGTGGCTGGCGCGAGCGGCTGCGGTGCCCATCGCCGCGGCGACCTGCAGGCACGCTTACGCCGACGGCGCGGACGCCGGCAATCTGATTGCGCTTCCCAACGAATCGGCGAAGCTGCTCGAGAAATCCGACGCGATTTTGACGCGAACGAAAGCCGGTGTCGCGTGTTTCTCGGGATTCTGCACGCATCGCCGCAACAAGCTTGAAGTTGGGAAAGATGGATCGATCACGTGCCCGGTTCACGATAGCGTCTTTGATCTGAGCGGCCAGCCCATCGGTGGCCCCGCGACCAAGCCGCTGCCGTGTTATGCGACGACCGTGAACGCAGACGGCGACATCACCGTCAACCTTGCACACGTTGTCGCTACTGGAACGTGGGCCGCATTGCCGGATTGGGCGCAGCCGAAGAAGAAGTGAGGTACTGTGCGTGACGTTAACCCGGGTAGCGGCGGGTTCGCCGCTACCCGGGGCTTTACTGCATACTCCTTCGGAGTTGAACAAAAAACAGCTCGCGAAATGGTCGCATCCTCGAGGTTACAATGGCGTTGTCCTTGCCATTGCAATTCCGCACGCTTCCCTTTATAAATGGTGCATTCAATTCGCATGGAAACGCCAGCGAAAACCGCTTTGATTTGCCGGAATTTTTTCAATGCCCAAACGCACTTCGAAACGCCTCCCCGCCGCTGTCATGTCGTCATCGGTCGCCGCCCACCCGCATCCTGCGGCTGTGTATCAAACGCATTTGATGAGCGCTGAAGAAGCGACGAAGCGGGGCATTCGGCCGATTAA
This sequence comes from Planctomycetota bacterium, assembly GCA_025355035.1. Taxonomy (GTDB): domain Bacteria; phylum Planctomycetota; class SZUA-567; order H5-PLA8; family H5-PLA8; genus JANXLS01. The sequence goes on from JANXLS010000482.1 coordinate 1,884, forward strand.
AAAATTGCTGGTCGCCAACCGCAGCGAAATCGCGATCCGGGTGTTTCGCGCGTGCAACGAAATGGGCATCGCGACGGTCGGCATTTACAGCGAGGAAGACAAGCTTGCGCTGCATCGCTACAAGTGCGACGAAGCGTATCAGGTCGGCGTGGGCAAGGGCCCGGTCGCGGCGTATCTGGGTATGGATGAGATCGTCGCGCTCGCGTTGGAGAAAGGCGTCGATGCGATTCATCCGGGCTACGGGTTCCTTTCCGAGAACAGCGATTTTGCGACGAAGGTGATCGACGCGGGGTTGATCTGGGTCGGGCCGCATCCCAGCGTCATGGGCAAAGTTTCGGACAAAGTCAGCGCGCGAAAGTTGGCGACGAAGTTGGGGCTGCCGGTGATTCCGGGCACGCCGGGGCCGGTGGC
>JANXLS010001286.1 GCA_025355035.1 Planctomycetota bacterium
CCATCACCATGCCGATGGACAGCAATGCTCCTGTGACAACCAGTAGTGTTCGGCGCGCGCCATCCATCGAAACGATTCCTATCTGATTCGCAACGCTGCGACCGTAAAGACGGCGAGCAAGACCGAGACGATAAAGAAGCGGGCGACGATTTTCGGCTCGGACCAGCCCACTTTTTCAAAATGGTGATGCAACGGGGAAATCAAAAAGACCCGCTTCTTGAAGACCTTGAACGAGAAGACTTGGATGATCACCGATAGCGCTTCTATGACGAAGACTCCACCGATGACAACGAGGAGCAGTTCCTGTTTGACGCAGAGCGCGATCAATCCCAGCAATCCGCCCAAGGGTAGCGAGCCGGTATCGCCCATGAAGACTTCGGCGGGATGCGCGTTGAACCAAAGGAAACCCATGCAGGCTCCGGCGAGCGAAGCGCAGACGATTGTCAGTTCCTGCGCGCCGGGAACGCGGGGCATGTTGAAGTGTGTGGCAATGGTTGCGTGTCCCGCGAAGTAGGCGATCAATCCGAACGCGACGACGGAGGAGATGAAGCAAAGCGTTGCGAGGCCGTCGAGGCCGTCGGTGAGATTCACTGCATTTGACGTACTGGACGTGACGAACATCGCCCACAGTGGGTAGAGCATTCCGAGCGCGATCGCGTTGGAGGGATTGATGAACGGGATCACGAGCGTTGACGACGTTTTGTCGTCACCGTACAAATAGAGCACAGCGCCCACGCCGCCACCGACAAGCATTTGATAAAAAACCTTTTCCTTCTTCGACAGGCCGTCGCGTTTGTCTTCGGTGAGTTTGATGTAATCGTCATAGAGGCCGACAAGCATCAGCGCGATCATCGTAAAAATGCAGAGCGGGACGAAGAGGACATCGAAGCGGCACCACAAGGAGATTCCGCAGAGAGCGGAGAGCATGAGGATGACGCCGCCCATGGTGGGCGTGTCCTTTTTCGACCCGTGAAGTTTGGCGAGAAACTCGCTATCTTTTTTCGCGGTGTTCTCTTTGATCTTCTTAAATTTCAGCCACGCAATCATGCGCGGGCCGACGACGATGCAGATAAAAAAGGATGTCACGAGCGCGAAGGCGGCTCGGAAGCAGACAGATCGAAAGACGTCGAGAATGGCTAATTTGGCCGACAAGAAATGCAGGTAATACAACACGCGCCGATCCCCCCCGGGAGCTGAAAATGTGAAGTGCAGCGTTAAGATCATCGGCACGAACGCGCTTCGAATCGAGAGAAATCCCAGGAGAAACGCGGGAGAACCCGGGTCAGGCGCTGAGTTTTTTCAACAGCACGTTGACGCAACGGTCGAGTTGGATTCCGTGCGAGCCTTTGACAAGGACGGCGTCGCCCGGGCGCAACATTCGGAGCAGCGTCGCTGCCGCGTCTTCGGGTGACGCGTGGATGTTCGTACCGAACGGATCGTGGCCATTGTCGACGGCCGACACGGCGACAGACTTGGCGAGTTCTCCGACGACGGAGAGGCCGTTCAAGTCCATGCGAGCGAGAGCGGCTCCGAGCTCGCGGTGCTGTATGTCGGATTGTTCGCCGAGTTCCAGCATTCCGCCCGCTATAACGAAGCGGCGCGTTGCTGACAGAGTGCTGAGTGTTTCGAGCGCGGCTTTGAAACTCGCGGGATTGGCGTTGTAGGCGTCGTCGATCAGCGTCACGCCGCCGGCGCGATGAACGGAGAATCGGCGCGCAGTGCCTTCGAACGTCCCGGCGAATTCAGCGGCTTTTTGCAGAGAAACACCTGCGGGCAGGGAAGCGGCGATGGCGGCTAGGGCGTTAGAGACTTGATGGAGCCCCGGGACGCGCAGCGCGCATTGTGCTGATTGCTTTTTGTACTCAACGATGAAGCTTGCACAGCCCATGTCGCCGAGTTCAATCTTCGATGCGCGCACGTCGGCGGAATTAACGACTCCGAACGAAATGACGCCACCTTTTGTCATCTTGGCCCAAAGGCTAAAGTACCTGTCGTCGGCGTTGAGGACAGCGATGTCGCTGGCGGTTTGGAATTTCAGAATCGTGCCTTTTTCGTGCGCGACGTTTTCGACGGTCTTGAACGCTTCGAGATGCGATTCGGCTGCGCGCGTAATCACCGCTATGTCCGGGCGAGCAACGGACGTGAGCGTCTCGATTTCGCCGGGATGGTTTGTACCGATTTCGAGAACGGCGGCGCTGGTATCGCGGCTGGTTTCAAGGATCGTTTTGGAGAGGCCGATTTCGTTGTTGAAGCTACCCGGCGCTTTGTGGATTTTATGACCGGGTTTGGCGGCGCTCAAAATGTGCGAGAGCATGTCCTTGGTCGTACTCTTGCCGACAGAACCGGTGACGCCGAGCCAGAGACACTGCGAAAGTTTCTGACGATGGGCAGCGGCGAGTTTCAGATAGGCGGCGCGGGCGTCGTCGACGAGGATGGCACCCGCGTATTCCGGAAGACCGTCGAGGACGCTTTCGCGATCGACGAGGACGGCGGAAGCTCCGTGGCGTTCGACGGCTTCGCGCGCGAATTCATTGCCGTCGAAACGCTCGCCGCGCAACGCTACGTAGAGACCTCCCCGAACGGGCGTGCGCGTGTCAGTGAAGTGGCCTTTGATGACGAGCTCCGGGCCGCCGCGAAGAATCTTGCCGTTGGCAGAGGCAGCGAGTGTTTCGAACGTTTCTTGAATCAATGCAGTTCATTCCAAAACCGGGTTTAACACGCTATTGCCACCCGCCTTTACATTGCGAGCGGAACGGACTGCTTCTTCATTTGAATCGCACATTATGCGAAACGTTTTTTTAACGCGGCTAACGATTCTTCGACGTCCGAGAAGTGGCGTTTTTCTTTGCCGAAGATTTGATAATTCTCATGGCCTTTCCCAGCGATGAGGACGACGTCGTCTGCGCGGGCTTCATTGATGGCCATGGCGATGGCTTTGGCGCGGTCGGGTTCCACAATGAATTTTCCGGGCGAATGAATGCCTGAACATATCTGGTCAAGGATCGCACCGGGATCTTCTGTGCGCGGGTTGTCGCTGGTAATGACGCCGAGGTCGGCCATTTCTTCGACAGCCCGGCCCATCTTGGGCCGTTTGGTTTGGTCGCGGTCACCGCCGCAACCGAAGACGGTGATGAGGCGCGACGGCTTCAATTCGCGGAGCGCTTTCATGACGCTGCGCAACGCGTCTTCTGTGTGCGCGTAATCGACGAATACGCGGAACGGAAGCGGAGCATCTGTCTGCGCGAGTTCAACGGATTCGAGGCGACCGGGGACGCCTTTGAAGGATTCGAGCGCGGCGAGCGCGTTGTCGAAATCCGCTCCAAGCACAACCGATGCGGCGAGCGCTCCGAGCGCGTTTTGGACGTTGTGCGCTCCGGCCAATTTGATGTGAATTTCGCGATTGCCCCAGGGCGATTGCAGACTGAACGCGGTGCCATGGATGTTCATTTGGCGAATTGTCGCGAGGATATCCGCATTCAATCCGAACGGTGAGCGCGCGTCGCCCTGGATCGAAAAACCGAGCACTCGGGCTTGCGTGCATTCTTCGAAATGGCGCGCGGCGGCATCGTCCATGTTGAGGATCGCGACGGCGTCGGGGAGCAGGTTGCGGAAGAGCAGCGCTTTGGCGTCGCGGTATTGGTCCATCGTTCGATGGTAGTCGAGATGGTCCTGCGTGAGATTCGTGAAGACGGCGGCGTCGAAATGGATCCCGGCGACGCGGTGCTGACAGAGCGAGTGGCTGGAGGTTTCCATGAACGCGGAGTCGCAGCCGGCGTTGACCATCGTGCGCAGGTAGCGGTGAAGGTCCAGCGATTCAGGCGTGGTCAATGGAGCTTCGATGACCTCGGAGCCGAGATCGTATTCGATCGTTCCAAGCATGCCGCACTGGCGCTTGCATTCCTTCATGATGTGTCGGACGAGATAGGCGGAAGTTGTTTTTCCATTCGTGCCGGTGACGGCGCCGAGGCGCAAGCGAAGATCGGCGTGGCCGTAGAAAGCTCGGGCGAGTTTGGCGAGTCCCATGCGTGCGTCGTCGCAGACGAGTTGCGGAAGTTCGATCGCGGGGTCTTCGTGTTCGGTGAGGATAGCGGCGGCACCGCGTTGGGCGGCTTGGCGGGCAAATTGCGCGCCGTCGATTTTCGCTCCGGGCAACGCAGCGAAGAGATCGCCAAGGCGGACACTGCGCGAATCGCAGGTAATGCCGGTGATGTCGACCGCGCGTCGGGCGTTGGGGTTTTGAACGAGACGGGCCGAAGCGGAAGATGCGAGTGTTTCGAGCTTCATGATGTGGATCCTTCGATGTTTCCAACAAAACATTTTAGTGTTCGACGTGCGATGCCTGGAGCTTGATGGCCTTCTGTTGTTCATCGGCACTTCGCGGGGGAACATTGAGGATTGTCAGACCTTTTCGCAGCATTTCGCGTGCGGCGGGGCAGGCGACGGTGCCACCGTAATAGCCGCGGCCTTTGCGCGGTTCATCGACGGTGACGAGGCAGACGAGGCGCGGATTATCGACGGGCGCGAAGCCGCAGAACGAGCCGATATAGAGCGTGCTGCTGTAGGTGTGGGTGACGGGATCGATTTTTTTCGTCGTACCGGTTTTGCCGCCGACCTGCCATTCCGAGAGGAAGGCTTTGGTGCCTGTGCCGCCGGGAAGAACCACTCGCGCCAGGACGTTGCGCATTTCACGGCTGGTGTTATCGCTCAGCAATTTTCGGACGGGCTGTGGCTTGAGTGTGTAGATGTCTTCGCCATTTTCATTCGCTACGCGTTGAACGACTTTCGGGCGGTAGAGCGTTCCGCCGTTGATGACGGCGCTGTAGGCGGTGATCAATTGCAGCGGTGTGACGCCGATTTCATGGCCCATCGCGACGGAGTACAAACTGTCGTGCGACCATTTTTCGCGCGGACGGACCATGCCCCGGGATTCGCCGGGGAAGCCGACACCGCTGGGTGAGCCGAAGCCGAAATCGCGGACGATGTTGTACATTTCCGGGAAGGTGATGCGTTGGCATATCTTCGCAGCGCCGATGTTGCTGGACTTGGCGATGACGTCGTCGAAGCTCAAGAGTCCCAGCGCGTGAGAATCGTGGAGCGTTCGTTGGGGCAGTCGCCACGCTCCGTTTTCGCAGAAGATCATTTCACTGCGACGCCAGAGATTTCGTTCGAGCGCTTCGGCAGCGAAGATGGTTTTGAAGGTCGACCCGGGTTCGTAGATATCCGTGAGCGGGCGGCAACGGCGGTTTTCGACGGGCGAGCCGGACGGATTATTGAGGTCGAAATCGGGCGTCGATGCGAGCGCGAGAATCGCTCCGGTGTTGGGATCCATGAGAATAAGCGTTGCGGATTTGGGATCGAATTCGTCGTGAACCTGCGCGAGTTGCTCTTCGGCGCACTGTTGAAGGCGGGAGTCGATGGTGAGTGTGACGGCGCATCCGTCGTGCGGCGGGTGGGCGCTTTCGGCGACGAGGTCGCCATCGAGCGCGATCAAGCGGCGCCCGGCGTCGTGGTAGAACATGAGGCTGCCGGGCGTTCCGCGCAGAACGCGGTCGAGACTTTTTTCGAGGCCTTCCTGACCGCCGTCCATCCCGGCGAAACCGAGCAAGTGGCTGAGCAAATGGCTCTGCGGGTAGGTGCGGACGAAGGTGTCTTCGAAGCCGATGCCACGAATTTTGAGCGCGCGGATTTTTTCGGCGCGCTCGAGGTCCAGATTACGCGCGAGGTAGACGATGCGGCTGTCGTCGCGGTTAATCATTTTGTAAATTGCTTCCGGAGTCATCCCGAGAATTGGGGCGAGTAATTTGGAATTCGCGTCGCGATCGTTGAGGACTCGCAGATCGGCGAGGATTGTTTGGTGCGGTTCGTTCAGGACGAGCGGAAGTCCGCTGGTGTCGCAAATCGTTCCGCGAATGGCGCAGGGGTGTTGCGCTTCGACGCTCTGGATGTCGCTGCGGTGCTTCCATTCAGCGTGTTGGAAGACTTGAATTTGAACGAGTCGCACTGAAAGTCCGGAGAACATCAGCAGGATGACGGCGAGGATCACGCCGCTTTTGATGTGCGCGGCGGGGCCCGCGTCGCGGGATGTGATCCAGCCCTGGCAATGCTTGTGTTTGTCGCAGGCTGCCGCGGGAGGATCGATCAGGACCGGGCCGGGGCGTGGCGCTTCGACTGGAGAATTTGCTTTTGCTGAGACGGGTGGAGCCTCGGCGATCGTCGTCATTACGGGCGCTCCTGCTGGGGCGAGACGGGAATGACGGGGATCGCGGGCGCGGGCGGAGCGCGACGCGATGAATTGGAGGTGTTCGATTTTGTGTTCGGCGGCTGGGGCACGACGGCTGTTTGCGCACCGGCCGGGACAGGCGCGAGTGGGAGACGCAATTGCGCGGCTTTGTCCATCATCGCTTTGGGCGATTGAAGCGAGAGGTGTTCGTTTTTGCAGAGCTTGATTTCAGCTTGCGCGGTACGAATGTCTTTTTCGACGGTGGCGATTTTGTAGCAAAGTTCGATCTGCCGCTGGCCTTCGCGGACCGACAGCAGACCCGCCACGGCGATGCCGCCCAGCAGAATTAAATGACGCCCGTTTAGCACGCT
>JANXLS010001292.1 GCA_025355035.1 Planctomycetota bacterium
CCCGGCTCTTCGTTGAACGCTCAGTCAGAGATACACTCGTATATCTTCCTTCGCCTCCGCCTCGACCCAGGCCGAAATACGCGGCGGACTTCTTCAGTTTATTATTTTACAGTCCCTAACAGTCAACATCGTCGCCTCGCTACTGATTTTCAATCTCGGGATCGTGACGACGCCGGTCGCGTCCGCTTTGCCTTCGCCGTGCGCGGAACCGAAGGTCCATTTGAATCCGTCGCCGGGCTTGAACGCCTGGCTTTGGATGCGCCGCAGCGAAACGTCCGCCGTCGCTTCCTTCGGGATCGGGAACGTCGTCTTCATCGCTTCGGCCGTGACCAGGTTCAGAGCCATCTCCAGTTTTTCGGGCGCGTCGCTGACGTTCTTCCAACGAAAGAACGCGTTCACCTGCCCGGCCGTCTTGCTCGCCTTGTCATCCGGCCACGGAAGTTTGTCGTTTGTCGAAGCATTCGCGAAGACCGGATACGCTTCGTTCTTCTTCACGCCAAGCCAGTCAAACGTGTTGATCAAATCGTTCACTTTTTCGATGTTCGCAGAATTGTTCGCGTGGCCGAACGGACCCCAATAAAAATACAGCGCGTACTTCCGGTCGTTCATCGCTTTGACAAATCGATCATGCCCGTTCGACCAGTTGTCGTTTTGCGCGGAATAATCGATCACAACCGGCGGGTCGGGAAGTTTGACCGTCTCGGGCACCGTCTGCGGCGGGAAGAACATGCGCTGCGAAACGTGCTCAATCCCAGCCGGAACATTCGCTTTGATCGCGGCAAAAATGTCACCATTGCGCACGCCTAATCCCAGCGTTCCGCTGCCACCCATCGAATTACCACAGAGGTAGACACGATTGGGATCAATCTCGTATTTTGCAATCGCCCATTTCACACAATCGATAGCACGCTTCTCAACCGGCATCGGTTCGCCGCCGGCATTTCTCTTTATCAAATTCGCGTCGCCCAAATGCATCCCGCCCCACCACCAATCCCCCATGTTCGCGCGGCAGTCGAGGTACAGCGCATAGTGATCGTCCGGCGAACGATAGATGTCGTGGTTGCCAATCTGCTTCGTACATTTCTCGCAGGAAATCACATCATGCCCCGCCGAATGCAGCACCACATACAGCGGCGCGCCCTTGCGTTCGTTTTTCGGATGAACAACAATCAACGTATCCGTCTGCGGAGCTTTGTAACCCCACTCCGGCTTGACGCCGTGCGTGAAGACTTCGACCTTCCGCCCTTCCACCGCCAAATCCTGAACGGTCCCACCTTTAATGGTTGTCGTAGGTGCCGGTTCCCAAGCGTTCTCCGCAGCGTGAAATGAGAAGCTCAAAATGGCGAGAAATGCGAAAACAAACGGGAGCGTTTTGTTCATTGTTGCCTTTCAAATTGCGACAGAGAAACACCGCGATGCAACTCGCTACGTATACGCCGCGTTCCCGTTTTTACAGATGAATTATTTCCCGGCCGCCGCAAAGGCGATCTGCGCCGGGTCAACGATTGCCGCTTGTTTCCCGGCCGCGTCAAACGCGTTCCGCGCGTCTTCCGCGATCTGCAACGTCTCCGCTTTCGAGCGCGTTGAAACCAGCGACAGCATCCGCTTTGCGTCGCTGCTCTTCCATGCGGCGATGGCTTTGCCATGGTGCACCGCGGCCCAGTACACATGACCGTTCACTTCCGTCTTGTTGAATGCTTCGGGCGTGACGGCGGCCCACGGGTGGATGAAGAACGTCAGTTTCTCGCCGCTCTTTGTTTCGTACATCACGTACGCAGCGTCGGGCGAACCGGCTTTTTTCAGGCTGTCAAACGTGGCAATCCCGGCACCGCAGGCGGTCAAATTTTCCTTTGCAAGTTCGGGCAATCCCGGCGTCGGAATGTTCAATTTCCCAGCGACAAACGCGGCCAACTTCACGCGATCTTCCGTATTCACCAACATCGGCGCTTTTCCGCTGACGACCGACTCGTAACCGGACGCACACGCCACCATATAGGGGCACTGGCGCGACGGGAGGAATACGTACGCTGCCATACCCGCAACGAGCACGACACTCGCAGCGAAGGAAATCCAACTCCGTCGCGAAAATCGATTCGACGGGAGTGGTAACGGCGCCACTTGTTTTGTCTTCGATTGCTCGCACGCGAGTCGTTCGTGGATCCCGGCAACAAGATTCGACGGAGCGACGACGCGAGCGCTGCGTTCTTTTAAAAACGCGTGAAACGTTCGCTGCTCCGCGTAGAAGTCGGCAACACTGGAATCGCTCGCCAGGACGGCATCAATGTGCGCCATCGTTTCAGTGTCGAGTTGACCGTCGAGGTACGCCTGGCAGTGTTGTAGGGCTTCGTCCGAATTCATCGC
>JANXLS010001293.1 GCA_025355035.1 Planctomycetota bacterium
CCCTCCAACCAACTTCGACATGGCAATCTTGCGTGCCTCATCTAATTGAAGTCCCATCCCCTCGAAAATGCGCACTCGGATACCATGTCGCTCTGGACGTGATTCAATCATTTTTGGAAGAAGCGAACGCAATTTGCTTAAAAAAGAATTTATCGAGCCCGCTTCGTGTCCGGTCGCCTCGCACCAGAGTTTCCATGCATCGAACAGGGCTTGACGATTTACCGATTTGTCATCGCCGACGACGCATTCTTCCGCAAGGAACGTCGCGAGCGGGGATGAGATGTCGCGGAACTGTTCGAGATAAGGAAGTCCAACCGGCGCTTGCAAAAGGTTTCGGATCACCTCGCCAGCGGCCTTCCCATTGGTTGTGGCCGTATCGATGGCGGCACGAAGAACCCGCAGTCCTTCCAGACCCCAATTTGCAATTCCGGGCAGTTCGCTCAATAATTCGTTCGTTAAATTTGGGTTTTCCTTCCCAGCAAAACTTGCGTGGAACGGCAGGACGATGAGGCGTTGCGCCAGCGCGCCTGAAACATCCGGCAGCCGGATCATCTCGTTCATCACGAGCGCCAAACGCACCGACAATTTGACATCGGTCAAAATTTCCCGGTATTTTCGATTGACATTTACGTTATCTTCGCCACTAATTGCGAGAAGTGTTTCGACGGCCAAACCCACGTCGCGGCCGCAAGCATGTACGTCACCAAACGCGGCAAATGATTTGCTCAAAAGTGCGGACAATCCGAACTCATTTGTGAGGCTCGCGAGCTTTGGTTGCGTGACGTTGCGCGTGCCAAGGAGCGCCGCGATAATGCGAAGAATCGTGCCTTTGCCGCTGCGGGGTTTTCCAATGAGGATGAAGATCTTTTGCAGGGACGTGTCCGGCGTCATCAGAATCCCGATCCAGCATTGCAGCGCCAGGATTCGATACTCGTCGCCCTCGAAAATCTCATACAAAAAGTTTAACCATTGCATGCACGTGGCGTTGGGATCAAATGCAAACGGTAAAGAGATTAAGTTGAAGAAATTACTGGTGTGGTCAAGAAGGTGCTTTTCTAAATTGGCGAGCCAAGCGTCAACGACTAAGATGCCGTTTTTGAACGAGATTGTCCGAGTTGGATCTGGCTGGCCTTGGTATGGCCTAATCCAGGCGGGCAACGTGGGAACCGACACCGATGCGACCGACTTCAGCGCGTCGGCAATGCCGTCGAGATCTCCCTTTTTCGGTGAAAACGGTCGGAGTTTGTCGCCAACACGAATGTAAGAGGAATGAACGAACTTCCACAATTGATTCCGCACGTCTTCGTCGGCGCGGTGTTCGTAGTGGGTGCCGACGTATGTCAGCCATGAACCCGACCAGCGGCGAAGCGCTTCTTTTAGTTCATAGTAATAGGAGGCGGCTGTGTCGAGTTGATCCCGGTTCTTAAAAACCGTGATCTCCGCATCTATGAGCTTTCGGTTATTTTCAACGGCTTCGATCAGCTCGACGAAATCGCG